>JAYUZN010000634.1:0-3567 GCA_043751755.1 Bacteroidota bacterium
TCGCTCAAAAAAAATGCGCCCTGCTTGAATTTTAGCCACATTTGAATCGGGTAATCCCAATTCTTTTTCTATTTCGTCTGCATTAAGAAAGGTATAACCCGTTTCTTCTATCAGCAATTTAGAAAAAGTCGTCTTACCACTTCCATTTGCACCTCCTATTACAATAATTTCTTTCATATTAGATTGCCTAAATTTTGAACAGCAAAATAACAAAAAAATGTAGAGAAAATAAAGCCTCTTTAGAAAATAATATAAAGAATGATGATTGCTGTCCAAATAATCCCTAAAATTATTCCTGCATTAGCCATACCTCTTCCTGCCCACCTCTGTGGGTTTGCATTAATTTTCCCTAACCCAATTGCTCCAAATATTATAGGAAGAGGTCCAAAGCCTAAAATTCCTAAAACCATAGCTGTTATTGCAAACCCTTCATATTGCGTTTGCCCACTTCTATTGTGGTTGCTTGGGCTTCGTGGTGCGGAGTCCGCATTAAAAATCTCTTTGCGTCCATTTTTGTAATAAATGCTATACACATTTTCTTTCAAAACAATTCTCAATGGTCCGCTTGGGTCATCACATGACTTATACTTTATTTCAGTTATGCCAATTTCAATTACCCTTACTACCGCTGCACGACCGTCAGTAAGGGTAATAATATCGCAACTATCTTTTATACTCAAATTATGCGATGCAGATGAGCTAAATAAAGTGAACAAAAAAAATATAAAATAATAAAGTCTCATAATTATTGTTATAGAGTTGAATTTTATAGAACATATTTCATGAATTAATTTTCCGACAACGACACATATTGCAGATGTAGCCCACGTGCGGTTCGCCCTGCGCTTTGGTAGTGGGCTATATGCGGCAATATAAATGTTATGAGAGTTTTTTTATTTTTAGTCATTATTTGATGATTTTATACGATTTACTTTGATTGAAACGCAATATGTACATCCCTTGACTTAATTCGTTAATATTTACCTCCGTTTTTCCGCTTACTTCGGTCTGAATATCATAAATTTTCCTACCTTGCATATCAAACATTTCTATGCTTTTGATATTGCGGTAGTCATATTCAAGATTGATTATATCCGTTGCAGGATTGGGATAAATCTTTACAAAGGAATCATTTGTAAGTTCTTCTTGCTCTATATCCGTTGTATATTGCGGTCCCGCATTACTACAACCATCAATATAGGCATGAAAAGTAACCCCTTGCTTTGCCCAAAATCCAGGGGAAAGTGTTACTGATGTATTAGCATCATACGTAATATTTGCACCACTATAAATTAGTTGGCTTGTAGTTATGGTTGAATACGATTGCAAATGGAGATTAACCGAAGAGGCAATACTTGCACTTAAATTTGTAGTACCTTGACAATTTCCGACAAGAGGTTGAAAGGAAACGTATTCCTTATTTGAGTTAAAATTATTGCCATTAGGCGTTAAATTGGAAAGTAAAAAATAGCCATTTTGCATTCCGCCCCAACCCCAATTCATATGAAAGTAATTGTTTGCATCATATCCATCACAGACCCAAGCATGTCCCGAATTTACGTTGTCATTACCACTTATGTAAACAGGACGAGAAGCGTCTAATTCTGTTTTAATATTTCCAACGGTTACCGATGAATTTGTGCCAATAAATGTATAGTTAAAAAAAACATCTATTCCATTGGGTACATCATTCGTAAATGCGCTAGATGCTGACGTTCCGTAATCCATTTCAACGGCTACCCCACAATCATATAACAACCTTGCTGTTTCACTATTTGAGCTGGTTACAACATTCGGCATAGAATACCAATCGTAAGGCGCAAGCGCAAAATTTGTAGATTGAGTACCATAAGCAGGAACTTCCCCACTTCCGTCATTATACGACCAACTACTTTGCCCCAAAACAGGATATTCAAAATAACGCATAATCTGCCCCATTGCCACAGCAACGCAGCCCACTAAAGCATTTCCATTGGGGCATTTATCATTGTAATAACCTGTTTGATCCCATAGAGTAGTTACTAAGGGGCTAACAGAAATCGGGCGATATTCATGCCCAAAATCGGTAAAAGCCTTTTTGTATTTTTGCCATTCGTAGGCAGTTTCGGGATATGGAACTAAATTTTTTGATTTGGTTTCAATAAGTTGCTCCCTAAAACCTAACATATAAAAGCTAAATTCAGGACTTAGATTATTCGGATTTGTAGGGCTATCTTTTGAATATCCTATAATCGGTTTCGCTCTTTCATCCGCCGAAACAATTACAAAACCCGTAGGATTAAGTGCAAAAATATAGTACAAAATTTCTGCACCTTCTTTTTCTGCGTAGGTTTCCGAAATGGTGTATTGTTTCCATTCCTGCTCGCTATCGCAATTATAGGAAAGGAAATTGAGTGCAGTTTTAGCTGCTACTTCCTCGTTTATCTTTTGAGAAAACCCACTCAAATAAAGCAAGGAAAAAAGAATAAAAATGCTATATTTTTTCATATCCCTTACTATTAGTTTTTGAGTTTAGTAACGTCTTCCTGTAATTTTAGTATAGCTTCTTGCTGCTTTTTAAGCAATTCTCCTTGTGCTTTTAAGGCAGAGTTTAGCTCAAAAATGTACAAATGTGCTTCCTCTAATTCCTGTATCATTTGTTTCGCCGTTTTACCCACTTCTAAGCCTTCTTTTTCGATTTCTGCGCCAGAGGTTACACTTGGCAAATGCTTGTGTTCTTTTACATAAGCCTCTTTTGCTTCTATTGTTAGCAAATTATAATTAGGTTCAAAAACGTTATCACACCAACCTGTTTCTACTTTTACCTCCATCGTGCGAATCCCCCCACATACACTAAGACTACCATCAAAAGAACATTTTAAATTCCAAGGGTCGTTAGCATCAGTATATATACGAAACTTCTTCGGAGATACATCCGTAACTCCTCCAATAATCTCAAAAGCAGTTTGGTTGGGATAAGTTAAATTCGAGTGTTTTTTTAATTTGAATGCAGGCGTAAGTCCGCCATCTCCATATCTAAAAATTTCAAAGTTACCCTCCTCCATTAAAAAATTGCCTTGCATTATTCCCAATAAATTCCATGGGTCGTTATTCGCTGTATATATTTTAAAGGATTTAGGAGATACATCAACAACACCCCCGACCACTTCAAAAGCCGTTTGATTGGGATATGTTAAATTGGAGTGTTTATAAACCCTAAAAGCGGGGTCTGTACTTTGTCCATAATTCCAAATGCGAAGGCGACCTTCTTCTATCCTAAAATCTCCGTCTTTTAGCATCAACTTTGATCCAGGCGTGGTTAGTCCAATCCCCACATTTCCAGAATTAAAATAAATATCATTTCCAGAAGGAGTCCATTGGGCAAATATGTTTTGAGTAAGAAAACTCAAACACAAAATAAAAATGGTAAAAATTGTTGATTTCATTGTATTTTAAGTTTGATTGTAAACGATTTTGATTTTATTCTCTCATAACGAAAATATTGCCTGCCGTAGCCGTTTCGAGGGTTGGTTTCGTGCGTAGGTAAACGGCTATGGTCGGCAATATAAATGTTAGTAGCCTTATTTA
>JAYUZN010000635.1:0-10623 GCA_043751755.1 Bacteroidota bacterium
ACATTTACTACGCCCAATAACACAGCAGATAACAATGACAGTGATGCAAGCAATACAGCGGGAGCTACTTTTGGCAAAACCGCCCAAGTAACGATTGTATTAGGCACAGATATTCTGACCCTTGATGCAGGAATTATCCCTGCTGCAAGCACAACAGCAAGCATTGGAGACTTTGTTTGGTATGACCTCAATCAAGACGGCTTGCAAGATAATAATGAAAATGGTATTTCGGGTGTTTTGGTAACTTTGAAAGATGCAGCAGGCGCAACGGTTGCTACGACTTATACAGATGCTTTGGGCTATTACATTTTTAACAATGTGCCAGCAGGCACTTATTCTGTAACTTTCACTGCGCCGAGTGGCTATACTTTTAGTGCAAATAACAATGGAAATGGCATAAATGACAGCGACGCAAATCCTACAGATGGCACAACGCCTTTGTTTACAGTTCGGGGGGGGGAGGATAGAACAGATATAGACGCAGGTTTATATCAAAGCACTTCTATCACAAATGCTGCTTTGGGCAATTATGTATGGTTTGATGCGAATAAAAATGGCATTCAAGATGCGACCGAATCGGGCGTAGCAGGCGTAACAGTTACTTTGTTAGATACAAGTAGAATTGCCATTGCAAGTACTATGACTGATGCAAATGGCTTCTATTTATTCCCAAATTTGGTAGCAGGAGATTACAGCGTGGCATTCAGCAATCTGCCACAAGGCTATGTGTTCACTACCGCAAATCAAGGCACAGATGCGACCGATAGTGATGCTTTGCAAAATGGCGAAACCTACCCTGTTACCCTTATGGCAGGAGATAGATATTTGGATTTTGATGCAGGAATTACTTTGGGAGGCACTTCGGGCGGAACAGCAAGTCTGGGGAATTTTGTGTGGAATGACGCAAATACAGATGGCATACAAAATGATAATGAAGTAGGCGTAGGCGGCGTTTTGGTAACGTTGTATCAAATGGACGGCACAACTGTTATAACGACTACGACAACAGATGATTTAGGTTATTACGTTTTTAACAGTCTGCCAAGCGGCGTGTATTTCGTAGGTTTTTCGCAAATCCCTACAGGCTTCTTTTTTACAAATGCGATTCAAGGCGGAGATACGCTGCTTGACAGTGATGTGGACAATGCGGGTATGTCGCGGGTAATTGTATTGGGAGATGGGCAAAACGACATGAGCATAGACGCAGGAATTTATACAAGTGTCAAAGACGTAAGTGTAGGGGATTTTGTTTGGAATGACCAAAATGCAGACGGCATTCAAGACCCGAACGAAGTAGGTATGCCCAATGTTATTGTTACTTTATATGATAATGCTAACAATCCGATGGCGACTACCATAACGGACGAAAATGGCTATTACCTTTTCTTGAACTTCCCCGCAGGGACTTATACAATCGGTTTTAGCGGCTTGCCCACAGGCTACTCGTTTTCTCCCACAGGACAAGGCGCGGCAAATGAGGATAGCGATGCAAACCCCTCAAATGGCTTAACGGCTCCTTTTACCTTGATGTTGGGCGACCATATAACAGATATTGACGCAGGTCTTATCAGCACACGCGCCCTTATTGGCAATTTTGTATGGGAGGATTTGAACAGAAATGGCAGACAAGATGCAGGAGAACCCGGCATTTCGGGCGTAACTGTTACTTTGTATGACAATAGCAATACGCCTGTTGCACAAGCAGTTACGAATGAACAGGGAGAATATTATTTTTCCAATATAAACCCTGGAACTTATACACTCGGCTTTACCACGATTCCTGTAGGCATGATATTTACCCTTGCGAACGCAACGGCTGATAATACGGACAGTGACGCAGAAGCAAATGGCATAATTCCTGCCTTTACAGTTGTGGCAGGCGAGGTAAATCTGACCTTTGATGCAGGGCTTATTACGCCTCCAAAGGGCGGCTTGTCGGGCTATGTTTGGTACGACAAAGACAAAGACGGTGTTCAAGATGCTGGCGAATTGCCCGCAGGTGGCATAACCGTTATTTTGTATGCTTCGGACGGCACGACCATTATTGCTACCACTGTTACGACTGGAAATGGGCAATATGTATTTGACAATCTGCCTACAGGCGACTATATTATCGGTTTTTCTACCTTGCCAAATGGCTATGTTTTGACAAATCCAAATGCAGGAGGAGATGATATGATAGACAGTGACGCAAATACAATCACGTTTCAAAGTGGTGTTTATGCTGTGGTAGAAGGCGTAAGAACAGAAGCGGCTGATGCGGGGCTTATCAAAGCTACGCAAAATGTAGGCGATTTTGTGTGGAAAGACAATGACAAAGATGGCATTCAAGATGCCGGGGAACCGGGAGTTTCGGGCGTAACTGTAAGCCTTTATACTTCTACAGGCACTTTGATTTCTGTAGTAAAAACAGATGCTTCTGGGCATTATTTGTTCCAAGACATTCCCGCAGGAAACTACGAAATAGGTTTCTCTTTGCCTATAGACTATGTTTTTAGCCCCACAACAGGCGGCAATGAAAGCACAGATTCTGACGCAGGGGGGAATGGAAAAACAGGGATTTTTGCAGTAACAATAGGCGCAGATACCTTGGGCATAGATGCAGGTATTTATTTCAAAGAAAATATAAGCGCGGGTCTCGGCAATTATGTATGGCTTGATAGTGATGGAAACGGGATTCAAAATGTGACAGAACATGGCGTAGCAGGCGTAACGGTTACTTTGTTTAGTGGTGCAGGAACGGCAATTCAAACGACTATAACAGACAACAACGGCTTTTATCAATTCCAAAATTTGATTCCTGCCAATTATTTCTTAGGCTTTACGCTGCCTGTAGGCTACCTATTCACTGCGCAAGATGCTACGACTGATGCCCTTGACAGTGACGTAAATCCCACGACAGGCAGAACGATTATAACAAACCTTTTGGCAGAGGAACAAGATATGACTTGGGACGCAGGAATTGTGTTGCAACCCGCCGCAAGTGCCAGCATTGGCGATTTTGTGTGGAACGATTTGAATCAAAATGGCATTCAAGAGGCAGGAGAGCCGGGTTTGTGTTGTGTACAAGTCAATTTGTATAGTGAAACAGGCACTTTGGTGGCTACAACTTATACAGATGCGTTTGGAAATTACATTTTTACCAATGTAAGCGCAGGAGCTTATTACATAACTTTCACTGTGCCAGCAGGTTATAGCATTTCTCCCCAAAATCAAGGAACAGATGACGAAACCGACAGCGACATAAACCTCGCAGGAACAACGGCTATTTTCATCGTTTCGCCTGGAGATAGACTCACAGATATAGACGCAGGAATGTATGAAACAAGTCCATTAGGAACAGCAGCTTTGGGCGATTATGTATGGTTTGATACCAACAATAATGGTGCGCAAGACCTCAATGAACAGGGCGTAGGCGGCGTTACGGTTACTTTGTTAAACGCAAGCCTTAGCCCAATCGCTACGACAGTTACAGCTGCAAATGGCTATTATTTATTCGTGAATTTAGTCCAAACCAATTATTATGTAAGATTCAGCAACCTACCTGATGGCTACAGTTTCACCACAAAAGACGCTGGAGGCCCCGATGCAAGCGATAGTGATGCAAACAAAGGCAATGGGCAAACTGACCTCATCAATTTGAATGTTGCCTTGAATCCTACCATAGATGCAGGCTTAGTCATTCAGGCAAATGAAGGCGGAAATGGCAGCATAGGCGATTTTGTCTGGTATGATGCCAATAGAGACGGCGTGCAAGATGCGACAGAAACGGGCATTTCAGGCATTATCGTAACCTTGACAAATATCTCAACTTCGGCAGTTACGATTCTCACAACGGACGGCACAGGACATTATTTGTTCAACAACTTAGACGCAGGGCAGTATCAAATTACCTTTACTTTGCCAAGCGGCTATGCTTTTTCTACACCCGATATTGGAAGCGATGACACAGATAGTGATGCAAATATTAGCGGAAATACGCCTGTCATTACCTTAGGACAAGGAGAAACAAATGTGAGCCTTGACGCAGGAATGTATAAGCCCGCTTTGCTCAATCCTGCTGCTTTGGGCGATAGAGTTTGGTTAGATGCAAATAAAAATGGCAGACAAGACATAGGCGAAATCGATGTAACAGGCGTAACAATTACCTTATATGATGCTGGAATGAACGTAGTCGCCGTAACTGCCACAGATGCAAACGGCTTGTATATGTTCAATGGTTTGACTGCTGGCATTTATACTGTAGGTTTTTCCAACCTTCCTGATGGCTTCTTTTTCACCAAAAAAGACAAGGGAACCGATGACACAGACAGTGACGCAGACGGAAATACAGGCTTGGCAAATGCGGTGCTTTTGGCTGCAAGCGAAATAAGAACAGACGTGGACGCAGGTATTTATTCCGACATAAAAGCAGCTCTTGGCAACTATGTCTGGTATGACACCGACAATGACGGGATTCAAAACAACTCTCCTCAAGGCGTAAATGCAGTAACTGTTGTGTTATTTGATGCAGGAAATGTAGAAATAGCCAGCACCGTTACAGACATAAACGGCTATTATTTTTTCCCGAACTTGGACGCAAACACCTATACAGTTGGTTTCAGCACCTTGCCAAATGGCGCACGTTTCACCTTGCCAAATATAGGCGCAGATGACACAGATAGCGACGCAGACCTAACGGGCTTGAGTGGGGCTTTGCCTTTGTCCGCAGGAGAGGTAAATTTGACCCTTGACGCAGGAATTGGAACAGCTTTGCCCGCAAGTTTGTATGGCTACGTTTGGTACGACTACCAAAATGCTATCCTTGCCACAAACAACAATGGCATTCAAAATACGGGCGAAAAACCTGTGGCAGGCGTAACGGTTACTTTGTTAGATGCAAGCAATAATTTGGTTGCAACTGCGATAACAGGCGCGAACGGCATGTATTTCTTCGGCAATTTGAGTGCAGGTACGTATTCTATTCTCTTTTCTACCGTTCCAAATGGCGTGAAATGGACAACGCCCAATCAAGGCGGAAGTGACATGTTAGACAGCGATGCCATTCCCCTCACTACCACAACTGCCAATGGCGGAAGTTATACTGTTGCAGCAGGAGAAAACAAGGAAGCCGCAGATGCAGGACTTATTCCCCCTGCAAGCCTAAGTGGAATTGCCTTTATGGACGGAAAACCCAACGCAGTGAACACAGCAGATGGGATTCGCAATTACCAGATTCCCACAGATAATACTTCGGGGCTTGATGCAGGTCTTGGGGCGGTTTGGGTGTTGTTATTAGATGAAAATAAAAACATAATTCGTTCTATGCGCACAGGCGAAGATGGCAGATACATTTTTAGAGGCTTGGAAAGTGGCAAAAAATACTTTGTAGCCTTTGAAAGCCTCCCTTCAGGCTGCGCTACTTGCGACTTCACGAGCTATAACAACCTCATAACCAATGATTCTACAGACAGTGATGTGGACAGCAGCAAGTATGTAAATTACAGTGGCAAAAATTATATGTTTGCCGACTCTGTAGAGGCATTGTTGCCCTTTGAGCTACGTCCGAACATAGATGCAGGCTATCGTCAGCCCGGTTCCGCTTTCCCTATCGAATTGTTGTCGCTCACAGCTGTATGGCAGGGGCAAGATGGGTTGGTAGAATGGGTAACTTCTACAGAAGCTAACAGTGCGTACTTTGGCGTAGAGCGTTCTTTAGATGGCGGGCGCAGTTTTTCTTGGTTGGGAAATGTAGTAGCCGCAGGGAACAGCTCAACTGAGCGCAAATACAGCTTTATAGACGTAGCTATCGCCGCACAAACGACTGATAAGGTCTATTATCGCTTGAAATTGGTGGATTTAGATGCGACTTATAAGTACAGTCAAAAGGCAGAGCTGCGCATATCCACAGTAGAAACGGAAGTCTATTTCAATGTCTATCCGAATCCTACGCAAGATTTGTTGTATGTGGATTACCATGTAAGCGAAGGCTCACGCATAGAATTCCGCCTTGTCAATGCTATAGGGCAGATTGTCTTTTCTGCGTTAGTAGAAAATCAAGACCTTCCCAAAACCATTTACTTTGATATGAGGGATTATGCTTCAGGGGTTTATATGATTCAATTGAATACAAACACAAAAACGCTCACGAAGAAAATCGTGAAAGAATAAGGTTGCAATTACGCTTTTTTATGCCGTTGTCAGTGTCCCCACTGACAACGGCATATTTATTTATTTTATTTCCCCTTTTTCCCAAAAAAACTAACCTTGGTATAATATTTGAATAAGTAAAATGAAAGTAACTATTTTAACTTCAATTTTCAATTCTCAATCAATATGTCGAAAATCATTTTTTCTTTCTTTTTTGCTTGTATAGCATCATTTTCTACGCTCACTGCGTCTCCCATTTCCGTTCCAGACACCAATGTCGTCCATTCTGTTCCCACCAAAACTCACGAAATTCCTTTGAGCGTGTCCCCCAATCCCACGCAAGATTTCGTCAATATATCCTATCAATTTGCCTCACCAGCAGCTGTAGAAATCAAATTAGAAGATGCGCAAGGCGTAGCCCTCTTTGAAGACATCCTTCAAGCAGACGAAAAAGGCGAAGCTACCGTTACCTTAGATGTAAGAGATTTTGAGGCAGGTACGTATTATATAACCATTCAAACGCCCACGCAGCCCTTAAAAATGGAATTTACAAAAGAGTAGAAAAATGGAGGTCTTGGGATTTCCCATTTTTATTGCATGTTTTGGGAAAAAATACCTATCTTTGCTATTTATTTCAGAAAGAATAAAAGTGTATCCACATTCCCAAATCCTATCTAAAATGATTACACAAAATATAGACCTACAATTTGCAGAAATTGCACAATGTATCCAAAAAGTGCGCCTAAAAGTGCTACAACGTGCAAATGTAGAGCTGGTAGGATTGTATTGGCAAATTGGGAAATATATTCAGGAGCGAGTAGAAAATGCGGAATGGGGAAAATCTGTCGTTAAGCATCTTGCCGAGTATCTTATAGACAAAGTACCTGAAAGCAAAGGTTTTTCGCCTCAAAATCTTTGGAGGATGAAGCAGTTCTATGAAGCATATAACGCAAATCCAAAACTCTCGCCATTGGTGAGAGAATTATCTTGGACACATAATTGCTTGATAATCAACGCTTGTAAAACCATCGAAGAGAAAGAGTTTTATTTGCATACTGCCTTCAGAGAGCGATATACCAAAAGAGAATTGGAAAGGCAAATTAAAAGTGGCTTATTTGAGCGGGCAATATTGGCGGATATAAAGATGCCTCTTTCTCTCAAACAAATGCCACAGAATACAGAAAACCTTTTTAGAGACCCTTATATGTTGGATTTCCTCAATCTACCCAACAGGCATAGCGAAAAACAACTTCGTGATGCTTTGTTAAATCATTTGAAAGATTTTGTGTTAGAATTAGGGAAAGATTTTTTGTTTATAGACAAAGAATATAGAATACAAGTAGGAGACGCTGATTTTTTCATCGATTTGTTGTTTTATCATAGAGGCTTACAATGTTTAGTAGCCTTAGAACTCAAAACCGAGAAATTTCAGCCTGAGAATGTAGGGCAGCTCAATTTTTATTTAGAAGCCTTAGATAGAGACGTGCGGCGCGAAAATGAAAATCCCAGTATTGGCATTCTTCTATGCAAATCAGCAAATGATGAAGTGGTAGAATATGCGATGAGCCGTAATATCAGCCCAACCATGATTGCTACTTACGAACAAAAACTCATCCCAAAACAGCTATTGCAGAAAAAACTACGGGAATTGATGCAATGGATAGAGGAGAGTTGAGGCATCGCAACACTTACGCATTTTGTTACGAATTGTCCAAATTATCAGCCCAAATTCCTGCAATGCGTAGCCATAAAACCAACTTTTGCCTAAGTCCTGTTATAATTATCATTCAGTAAGCCATTATGAATATCAATCCATCTGAAAATTTTGTTACGCAAATTTTAAAAAAAATAACGCCTATTATAGGGGCAGAATTGTTATTAGAGCCTGATTATCAATATACAGGCATGATAACATTTAAAAACGGTAAAAAAGTATTTTACAGAAATACCCGCTTTAATATTAACCCATTAGGCTCTGTTGAAGTGGCTAAGGATAAGAACTATGCGAGTTTTTTCCTTAAACATTTTGGCTTTAATGTGCCGTATGGACAATCTTTTTTTAGCGAGAACCTAAATACAAACCTTGCTATCAAAAGAACAATAGATGATGGCTATGAATATGCAAAAAAAATAGGATTTCCCGTCATTCTAAAGCCCAATAATCTCAGTCAAGGACTCTTTGTTACTAAAGTGTATGGCAAAACGGATTACTATAAGACGGCAAAAAAAATCCTGAAAAATACTGCTGTAATGATAGTTGAACGCTTTTATGAGGGGAACGATTTTAGAATAGTCGTACTTGATGATAAAATAATTTCTGCTTATCAAAGAATACCCTTAAAAATTATCGGAAATGGGCAAAATACGGTCAGAGAATTGTTAGAATTGAAACAACAAGAATTTGAAAAAACGGGACGGGATACTATTATTGATTTTGAAGATGATAGAATTGCGCGTAATCTCAAAAGAAAAAAAATAACATTTGACACAATCATCTATACAAATGAAGTTATACAATTGTTAGATAATGCCAACCTATCAACAGGCGGAACTTCCCATGATTTTACCGCATCTATTCACGAGGAGTATGCTAAACTTGCCATTGAAATCACCAAGTCCATGTGTTTGCGATTATGCGGGGTCGATATTTTAACGCCCTCAATTACAGAACCCTTGAATGAGTATGTGATTATCGAAATAAATAGCGCGCCAGGACTTGACAATTATGCGGCTATGGGAGAGGCGCAAAACCAAATTGTGGAAAACCTTTATATGCAAATTTTACTTTCAATTGAAAATAGTTAACATATGGAAAAAATAAACAAAGAAAGATATCTTATCAAGATACTTAAAGAGTTAGCCTTGGAGCATAAGCTCACAATTAGGTTTTTTTGTTTTGATTGGCTGATAGAATTAAGCAATCCCCACCATAAATTCCATATTCTGGGCTATGATTGGGCGATAAATTCTGCAACTGCCCAAGCCATCGCCAAAGACAAGAGTGCTTGTTTTGAGATATTAAAGGCAAACCAAGTTCCTTCCATCGAACATTTTTTATTTTTAAGCCCCGAGTTCCAAAGCTTTATAGGGGCTAATGGCAACTGGAAAAAAATAATAGATTTTGCACAGAAGCACGATAACAAAATCGTTATTAAGTCAAATATGGGTACGGGCGGAAATGAGGTGTTTTTGGTGAGCAATCAAGCAGAACTGGAGGGCTGTGTTCAAGCTCTTTTTAGCAAACATCGTGCGATTGCGATTTGCCCATTTTATGACATACACAATGAGTATCGAGTTATTTTATTAGACGAAGAACCACTCCTTTGTTATAATAAAATAAAGCCTTTTATTGTTGGGAATGGCGAAAATACGCTTTTGGAGCTAATTCTGCAGCATAAGGGCGAGTTTGATTTGAAAGATATTTTTACCCAAAAAATCGATTTTAACATTGTCTTGCTCAGAGGCAAAAAATTTGAATTGAACTGGAAACATAATTTAGGCAAAGGGGCAAGCCCCGAAATTATCGCAAAAGGCGAAAAATTTGATGCCTTGATTGAATTAGCAATTAAGGCATCAAAAGCTATAGGAATCAGGTTTGCTTCGATTGATATTGCCGAAACGGAAGGGGGTTTATCTGTAATGGAAATAAATTCAGGCATAATGACCGAAAATTTTGCCCAACAAGGAGACGCAGAATATGAGATTGCCAAAAATATGTATAGAAAAGCCATCTTTAAAACGCTTGACTCTCTGCAGGGGTTATAGGGTGGCGCACCTTCTAAAGGTGCGCCACCCTACAGGCTTCCAAATTTTCCTGCAAACATGTCATTTCTTCAAGAAATGACATGTTTGCAGGAAAATTTGCTCTGCTTAAAGTATAGTAGGAATATTTCCCTAAATTTGTCCCAAAATAAACATAATGAAGCATACATTCTTTCTCCTCCTCTTTGCCAGCCTCTTTGTAGCTGCTTTTTTTATCCAAAAAAACGCAGCCCATTTCCGCCCTTCCCCCACAGACCGCATGGAAGGGCAGCGAGAGGGCGAAGAAAATAGCAAAGCCCGCGAAGAATATATTGCCCATATTCACAGGGCTGCGCAAGGCGTGAATTGGCAGGCTATAGAAATGGAGAACCGTTTTTTGCGCATGAAAGAACGCTTTGAAAAGCTGCAACATGGCACAAGAGGCATACAAGACACTGTCGCACAAGACATTATCGGCACTTGGAAAGAAATTGGCAGCCTCAATGTTACAGGCAGAATTGTCTATGCCGATTGGTGGCAGCCTACGGGCGAAGTCTATGCCGCAGCAGAAGGCGGGAGTATTTGGAAGGGAAAAGATGACGGCTCTCAATGGACTTTGATGAACAATTTGTTTGAATTAGATGGCATGATTTACCTCAAAGTGCTGGCAAAAGGAGCAGGAAAAAGAGTGATTGTTGTTGCCCCGAAAACGCAAACCCATAGCCTCTTTTTTACAGATAATGACGGACAGAC
>JAYUZN010000636.1:0-11757 GCA_043751755.1 Bacteroidota bacterium
CGCGTATTTAATTTGCGAAAAGTCGCCATTTCTGCCACAGGAAAATAGCCCGAACGTGCCAAAACGCTATACCAAACAGGCGAAATATGCCCATTTGAAAGGAAAAATACGTCCTCATGTTTGCCATTCATCGCAAAATCTGTGCTGTGTTTCATGACTGAAAAATAGAGAGACGTGAGCAAATCGGCGCAACCCAAAGAGCCACCCGGATGTCCCGATTTCGCACCATGTACCATACGCAATATATCGCGGCGCACTTGTGAGGCAATGCGCTGAAGTTCGGAAAGGTTGTTTGTCTGTTTCATGCGGCAAAGGTACGGAAAAATAGCAGTCATTTTCTCCGAAAATTTGCCCTATCCAAAAATTTGCCTTAATATTGCAAACAAGTTGTTTCGATTCTTCGTAAAAAGCTGTAAAACAATCTGATTGTAATCACCACAGATTGGGTTTTTCTTTATCTGTGTAAATCTGTGTTAGGAACAAAAATTAAATATTTTTCTATTTTTCTCACCACTAAAACACACTAAGCAATAGGGTAAAAGAAGACAACTAAGCCACACTTTTTCTTTCTTAGTTTCCTTCGTGCCTTAGTGGTAAATTATGATTTTATTCTTTTCGTGTTCCTTATCTGTGGTGTCCCAATAACATTCACGCATGAAATTAGTCATCATTCCAACCTACAATGAGCGCGAAAATATCGAACTAATGATTCGTAAGGTATTTTCTTTGCCCGAAACTTTTCATGTATTGATTGTAGATGACGGTTCGCCCGATGGCACTGCTGATATTGTGCGCAAGTTCATGGACGTTTATCCTACGCAGCTCTTTTTGGAGGAGAGAAAAGGGAAATTGGGCTTAGGAACGGCTTATTTGCATGGCTTTAAATGGGGAATGGAAAAAAGCTATGAATATTTATTTGAAATGGACTGCGATTTTAGCCACAATCCAGACGATTTGATACCTTTGTATAATGCCTGCAAAGTGGAAGATTATGATTTGGCGATTGGCTCGCGCTATGCCACAGGGGTAAATGTGGTGAATTGGCCCATGAGTCGTGTGCTGATGAGCTATTATGCAAGTGCTTATGTGCGCTTTGTTACAGGCATGACGATTCGCGACACAACGGCAGGTTTCAAATGTTATAAAGCGGCTACTTTGCAAAAAATTTTGCAAGAAAATCCTCGTTTTGTGGGCTATGCCTTTCAAATCGAAATGAAATTCAAGACGTGGAAGCATGGGTTTAAGATAAAAGAAGTGCCGATTATTTTTACAGACCGCACAAGGGGAGAATCCAAAATGTCGGGCAAAATCTTCAAAGAGGCGATTTTTGGGGTAATTGAAATGAAAGTTAGGTCCTGGTTTCGGAAATGGGAATGAACTTCGATTTCGCGCAGATTTTCGCAGATGGGGACGCAGATTTCACGCAGATTAAGAAAATATTTGCGAAAATCTGCGGTTAAATCTGCGAAAATCTGCGTGAAATAAGAAAAACAACACACAAATGATAGACAGTTTCAAACATAAAGGCTTACGCAATCGCTTAATAGATTCGTTGGAGGAGAATGGCATAAGTGCAGAAACGGTGCTTACGGCAATGCGCAAAGTGCCGCGTCATTTGTTTGTAGAAAGTGCTTTGTATGATATTGCTTATGAAGACAAACCTCTGCCAATCGCTGAAAATCAAACGATTAGCCAACCTTATACAGTCGCTTATCAATCGGCTTTGTTGCAAGTAAAAAAGGGGCAGAAAGTCTTGGAAATCGGCACAGGCTCGGGCTATCAATGCGCGATTTTGTGCGAAATGGGTGCGAAAGTGTTTACGATTGAGATTGTCAGAAGCCTCTATATTCAGGCGCAAAGGGTCTTGGCAGAATTGGATTATTCGCCTACAATGCGCTGCGGAGACGGCTCTGTGGGTTGGGAGGAAAATGCGCCTTTTGACCGTATTTTGGTAACTGCTGCCTGCCCTACAATCCCGGACCCACTCAAAAAACAACTTACAATAGGCGGCAGATTGGTGTTGCCTGTGGGAAATTCAGAAATGCAGGAAATGTGTTTAGTTATCCGAAAATCGGCGCAAGAATGGGAAATAAGCCGTTTGGAGAAGTTTAGGTTTGTCCCTCTAACAGGGAAAAATGGGTTCCGAGTTGTATAAGCCTTAGCGACCTCTCAAATGCTATGCAAATAAAAAAGCACTTACAAAATTTTGTAAGTGCTTTTTTTGTTAAGCTCCTCGAGCTGGACTCGAACCAGCGACCCTCTGATTAACAGTCAGATGCTCTAACCAACTGAGCTATCAAGGAGTGTGTTTTTCAATTGTGGTACAAAGGTAGGGGCTTTTTGCGAAACCACCAAATATTTTTTGGTTTTTTTTCAGAAAAAAAGGAAAAATTTTCGGGAAAAAAGTGTTTTTTTCTGAAAATGAGGCGTTTACCCCTAAAATAAAAGCTGATTTTATGTCTAACAAACGAAAATAAAATAACTGAATAGTCCCGTAGGGACGACATATTTATAGAAAAACATGTCCATCCGCCGTTGTCAGTGTCCCCACTGACAACGGCATACGCCTATTTTTGGGTCAAAATATACGCTTCCAATTCGTCCCTTGAAGTTTTCGTTGCCAGCGCATTGTCTATCAAATAATAGCTTTGTGGGTCAAAGGCAAAGGCATAGCAGAGTTTTGCCAAATCCAAACGATTGCGCTCAAAACTCAACAAATCTAATAATTCTTTGATTTGCGCACTGCGAAGGCAGGTGCTTCCTACCAATTGTTTCGCTACTTTGAACTTGCTATCTTCCGCATTTTGCCCTCTGACCGTATTTTTGATATTCGCAAAATCTATATCAGACACGGGAAAACTGCATTTTCCAGCATTATTGTTATGCACAACCCCCGTATTTATAGGGTGCGTTTTCGGAGGCGTTTTGGGGGTAGTCGTTTGTACCAAAGTCTGTCCTGCGTAGCCATATTGCTTGCTGATAGGATGCGCCTGCATATAAGTATTCAATTCATCTATCGAAGATGAGAAACCAAAAGCATCATTTATAACATAATAATTTTTAATGTCATACGTGTAATTCCAGCAATATTTGGCAAATTCAAGTTTTGAAGATTCAAACGAAAAATCGCCCATCATTTCCTTCACTTGATTGGAAGTAAGACAGTTGTTGTTTACCACTTGTTTGGCGATTTTGAGCATATCCGATTCAAAAGATTTGGATTTGATGCTTTGTTGTGCTTGCGCAAAACTCCCTGCGTCCATCGGCATCAAGCAGCCGATTTGCCCAGAATAGCCCGGCACATACACCATCACAGGCTGCGTTTCCACAGGCACAGGATTGTATTCCTGATTGGGGTCAAACTGCGATTCGTTCATGTTCACATTTGTGCTAAAATTGACCCCACCCATATTGATATTCGTACTCATATTGGTATTTGTGGTGGTAGTCGTGATTCCGCCAAAAGGCAGCGCGTTGGGATTGAAGATGACAATTTGCTGATGATTCGTAGGCATGTCTTGAAATTCATCTCCACCCCCAAAAGGAATGCTGCTCACAGGGCGAATGACGTATTTGCCGCTGCTTGCCTTTTTGATTTTGTAGGTAGATTCTGCCCCCAAAGGAGTCGCAAAAAAGTTTTGGTCTAATTCGGGAATAGACGCATTTTCAAACAGGACTTTCAGAAAATAATTTTCCGAATTGAGTCCCTGCACTTTGACATTGGTTTGTGGGTGTTCGTTTTGAAGCAAGCCATTTAGCACCACTTGAAAACGCTCGCCTTGTTCAGAAAAAAGGACAACCGTTGCCCCTGTTTGTGCAAAGAGCAAACCCACCATACACTGCAAGCAAATAAGTAAAAAACTACGTTTCATATATGTTTAAAATTGAGAAATGAAAAATGAAAAATGAGAAATGAGAAATGAGAAATAAAAAATGAAAAATGAGAAATGAAAAATGAGAAATGTAGTTATACATCTGCGACATCTGCTTTTATCTGCGAGAATCTGCGTGCTGAAAAATGAGAAATTTTGTTGTTGCTTCCTTATCTTGTTTATCTTGTCAATCTTGTCAAAAAAATAAAAATCTTGTCATCTGCGAAAATCTGCGTGACCGCCTTCAATTCTCCCACAAATTTCATACTTATTATACGATTTTCCAAACATGAAACCGTTAAAATATGCTATTCGTGAAAAATATGCGGAGATTGTTGTCTTTTTTTGAGCAAAAACCCCAAAAAACTGCCCAAAAGGGTTTGCTGTATGTGCAGAAAAATATACTACCTTTGTAGCCTTAATCATGTATGGGAGTCACCTAATTTCAAACAGATTCTCTCAAATTTCTCTTAATCTGCGTTTCATCTGTGTCCCTATCTGCGAAAATCTGCGTGAACAGAAACAAATTCCTTATGCACATTGCGATTGCCGGAAATATCGGGGCAGGTAAAACCACACTTGCCTATTTGTTGGCACAATATTTTGGATTCGAAGCCTTGTACGAAGACAATGAACAGAATCCGTATCTGATGGATTTTTATGCAGATATGCAAAGGTGGTCATTTCACCTACAAATCCACTTTTTGCACTCTCGTTTGGGACAAATAAAACAGATTCGCAGGGAGGAAAGGAGTGTGATTCAAGATAGAACGATATACGAAGATGCGCAGATTTTTGCGCCAAATTTGCGTGCTTTGGGCTTGATGACGGACAAGGATTTTGAAAATTATCGTGCCATGTTTGATACCATTGCTGACCTCATTCAGCCGCCCGATTTGATGATATATCTAAGTAGCTCTATCGGCAATTTGGTCGAGCAGATTCAGCAAAGAAACCGCAAATATGAGGATAGTATTCGGGTAGATTATCTTAATCGGCTGAATGAACGTTATAATGAGTGGTTTGAGCATTATAATTATGGAAAAAAAATGATGATTTCCGTAGATGAATGGAATTTTCGAGACAAGCCTGAACATTTGAGCGCGATAATTCACCGTATTAAAGGAGAATTAGGAGTGTAACCTTTTATTTCACGCAGATTTTCGCAGATGGGGACGCAGATTTTCACAGATAAATATATAATATATGCTGCTGGTGCAAGCGTCCGCTTGTACCCTCTTTCTTGAAGCGTCCGCTTCGAAGCTGGAAGCGGACGCTTCAAGATGACTGCCACAAGCGGACGCTTGCGGCAGCTACGGTTAAATCTCCGAAAATCTAAACTTAACCAAGTATGCAACAACTTCGCTTTACCTTCCTTTTTATTTTGCTCTTTTCGAGTCTTCCGCTTTTTTCCCAAAACATCTACACCATGCCACAAGGCTCGGCGATAGATTGCGAAGGAATTTTGATAGACAGCGGACTTGGCTCTCCTGCGGGCAATTACGACCATAATGAAGACTATATTTTCACCTTGTGTCTGCCCGGAAATGGAATCATAAACTTCTCTTTTTCAGCCTTTTGTCTCGAAGAACCTTATGACTTCATGTATATTTATGATGGAGCAGATACGACTGCGCCTGTTCTTGCGGGTCCTTTGACAGATGCTATCATTCCAAGTCCTGTCGTCAGTTCGGGCAGTTGTTTGACCATTTATTTTCATTCAGATGCGAGTGTGGCTTGTTCGGGTTGGTTGGCGCAATGGACTTCGGAAATTGACGAGCCTTTGTTGCCCGCTATGACTTTGACAAATACGAATCCTACCTGTAGCACAACGGTTATTACCCTCAATTTTGACAGCCCGATTTTGTGCGATTCGGTCATTGCAGGGAATTTTAGCATAAATGGGGCTGCTGCAAATACGGTGGTAAATGCCACCCCTTTGAACTGCGTAGGAGATAGTACGACTTCTGTACAATTACAACTTTCGCCCGGTTTGGAGCAAAGCGGCTATTATACAGTGAGTTATGGCACGACTATCATAGATGAATGTGGAAATGAATGGGATTTGTTTACTTCTGATACTTTGGCAGTTACGGATTGTCCTTTATTTGTAACGTTAGAATCTTCGGATATTACGATTTGTCAAGGACAATGCACCGACATAGACGCAGACCCTGTGGGCGGTAACTTCCTCAATTACAACTATGTATGGAATCCTCCCCTTCCCAATAGCGATGGACCGCATCAAATCTGCCCACTTGTTACCACGACTTATACAGTTACGCTCACAGACGGCACAAATGCGCCTCTTGCCATAGACACTTTGACGATTTTTGTGCTACCTGCGCCCACAATCACTTCTGCCACAACGCTTTGCCAATCTTCGCCGCCTGTTGTGCTAACGGCAACTCCTGCGGGCGGAGAATGGGAGGGAAGTGGAATTATAGATTCCCTTGCGGGTATTTTTGACCCTAGCGTTACAGGGGCTGGCACTTTTGATATAACTTATTACGACCCAAATGGCTGCCCTGTTACCTTTCAAGTTACGGTTTTGCCGATAGATGCAGGACCTGATGAAGCCGCCTGCCCCGGAACTGCGCCTTTTCAAGTCTCTGGTTTTTCGCCCGCAGGAGGCACTTGGTCTGGGGCAAATATATCAGGAGGAGGCTTGTTTAACCCCAATATTGCAGGAACTTACGTAGTAACTTATACGGTTGGGACATGTTCAGATACGAAAAATATTATTGTTCAAAATATTTCCCTCACGCCTATTGATACTTTGTGTGAATCTGAGCCTGTATTTGACCTTACATTTTCGCCGATTGGCGGAAATTGGACAGGGGCAGGCATTACAAACGGCTATTGGGGGACTTTTGATGCAGATGCTGCTACGGACGGAAGCCACATTTTGACTTATACGATTCAGGGTTGCAGCCTGAGTTTTACCATTTTTATAAAAGACATAGAAGTTCCTTGGGGTTTTACGGCTTGTCCTGCGGAGGCTCCTTTTATCATAAATCCCTATCCTACGCCCGCAAATGGCGTTTGGACGTATGGAACAGGCATTGTAAACCCCAATACAGGCTTGTACAATCCGGGTGTGTTTTCGGGTACTTGGAATCCCGATTCTTTGGTTTATACGGTTAATGGCTGTTCTGATTATATGTTTGCTTATGTAGGCGAAACCAAAATTTTCACAGATACAGTGTTATTTTGTCCAAATGACCCGCCTTTAAACTTGGAATGGGCTACGATTCAAAACACGCCTTGGGACGGAATATGGACAGGAGCAGGCATCACAGACCCCGATTTTCCGGGAACTTTTGACCCTGCTGTAGCGGGTTCTGGCACGCATATTTTGCATTATTTGGCAAATACTTGTGAAGATAGCATGACCATGATTGTGCGCCCTGTTGCCACGCCAAATGACACTTCTGTATGTGAGTTTTCGCCCGATTTTGTTTTGAATAGCGTCATTTCAGGCGGAATTTGGGCAGGAAATGGCATTATAGATACTTTTGCAGGGACTTTTAGCCCTCAAAATACAGGAATTGGCACTTTTCCTATTTTTTATATAACACCCGATAGTTGCATTAGCAGCATGAATGTTACGGTTTATGCCTTGCCTACTGTCCAAATTTCGGGTTTAGCAACGGCTTATTGTTGGAAAAACCAAACTGCCACGCTTTCTGCTACGCCCGTAGGTGGCACTTTTACAGGAAATGGCATTTCTGGCAATGTATTTTCTCCGCAAGTCGCAGGAGTTGGGCAGCATATTATAACGTACACCTACGGCACAGGCGACTGCCAAATTACAGGCATTGCGATAACAAATGTGAGTCCGCCTTTGGAGGTTGCGATTTCGGCTACAAAAGATACGATATGTTATGGGCAGTATTCGCAGCTTACAGCACAGGCGACTATGGGCGGAAGTGCGGCTTATACCTACACTTGGGACCACAATTTGGGCATAGGGCAAACAAAGCCTGTAAACCCGCAAACGGCTACTACTTATACCGTTACGGCGTATGATGGCTGCTCGGATTCAGCTACGGCAAGTGTTACGATTTTTGTAAATCCGCCCTTGAGTTTGGCATTTTCGGTAACGGATACAGCTTGTTTTGGCGAAACAGGAACTGCTTCTGTACAAGTAATTGGCAACAGTGAATATGCTTATTCTTGGCACATTTTCCCGCCACAAAGCGATTCTATTTTGCAAGGAGAAGTTTTTCACAACTATAACGTAACGGTTACGGACATTCAGACGGGTTGTGAGGCAAGCGGAAATGTAGTTATTCCGGGTTTTCCGTATGTTCATGCTGCTTTTTTATCAAACCCTACAGACGAATGTGCCAGCATTGTTTCGCCTATTTTCAACTTTATAGACATGAGTTCGGGCGGCTCACAAGGCAGTTGGAGCTTGGGAGATGGCACAAATTCTGCCTATAACTTGGGAGAACAGCCTTCGCATACCTACGCAGATACGGGGACTTTTGTGGTAACTTTGACGATAAAAAACAGTTTTGGCTGCACAGATTCGGTAAAAGACAGCGTTTGTATCATTCCCGAAAACAGCAATTTGTACATTCCTGATGCTTTTACCCCAAATGGCGACAATATAAATGAGGAATGGGGAATCGTAGGAAATGGCTTTGAACGCTATGATTTGCGCATTTTTGACAGGTGGGGTAGGCTTATTTTTGCTTCTACAAACCCTTTGGAGAAATGGAATGGCAAGCACAACGGTGAGCCTTGTCCTGAAGGGGCATATGTGTGGCGACTGATTTGCAAAATGTATCTGCCCAACTCAAAAGGGGCATATCGTCCGAAATGGATAGAGAAAAAAGGGACAGTAACGCTGATACGATAATTTTCGCTCAAAATATTTAAAAAAATGAAAAATGAATTTACGCATTCATGGCGACAATATTATAGAATGTGAACGAGCTTTGCAGCTTGTGGCTTTGGCATACAATGCTGAAATTGTGCGGGAATCAACTTGTATTTATTTACCTGTTTTTTCTGTGGAAAAGAACGGAAAAAGGTTGTTTGAAGTGGAATTATTTGCAGGGCATGATAGGTGGAATGTAAGCATTGCAAAGATTTTGGTAGAATATGGCGCACCTTTGAGGGAAGCAACAGATGCGTATATAACCAAAATAATTCCTCAAAACCAAGAACAAATTTACCTTGCTATTGAGTTTTGTAACGCACTTCCAGCAGGAAATAATGCTTGGCAGCGAAGTGGTAGAGCCATTTCTTCGGCAGAAGTGGGTATTCCTTATTTCTATTATGCAGAAGTGGGAGGCGTGGAATTGGATAGCGATAGGCAGGTAAAAGCACCCCGATTCCCGAATCCCATTGTGCCTTTTTCGTATTTGACCGCAACGGCTACCTTAAAAGTGATTTGTATTCCTATTTATGAGGCGCATCCTGCGATTACGCCAGAATTGAGGGAGAAATTTGCTTCTGTTTTTGGGCTTAAAGACAGTTTGAAGCTCATAAAATGTTTGCTTGATGAGACGGACGGAAAACAAGCATTACAAATCTTGATTGACAAAGGCACTGCATTAGTAGAAATACTTTCTCATGACCGTAAGCGAATAGATACTTTCAAAGGCAATGAATGGAAAAATTTTTTAAAAATGTCTTCAGGTTTTGACAAAGCAAAGTGGTTAGCTCAAAATTCTTTACACCTCATTTGGCAGAAAAAACAATCCGATAAAGTAAATATTAGCTCCACTTTTAAAAAGCTAATAACAGAAGTTCAGGCGTTAAATTGTCTTTCTGTAGGGGCAAAAGAGATTCCTATTTGCCTCATTCCAGCGACTAAAATAGGAGATTTAACCAAAATCTTTCATGATATTTATCCTAATCAAACAGAATTTTATAAACAGTTTTCTAACTATAACAAATCTTTTATCATAGTTTGGGTTACAGGATTTAAACCGCAAGGAGATGATTCACGACCTGATAGGGGATTAGTTCCCTTAGCAAGAATGCTTTTCGGAAATGAAATAGACATTTTGACGATAGTTTATGGTCCCGCAAAAGAAAGTACTTGGAAATTATTTGCAAAGCAGCCCGAAAAATTAGCGGAAATAAATGGACTTTGGGAGGCTGTTTTGAATTTAAGTAATTTTGTATTTATTGATAGCGCAACTTCTGCTAAGGGTGCTATGTTTTATGAGGTAAAACAAGGCGTAAAGAAACAAAACAAGCCCATTCTTTTTGAAAAAGCAAGTACTACAGGCGAATTTTCTGAGCATGACACAGACACTGCTATTCATTCCTTATTTTCCAATCAAACTAAAAGGTTCATTTTTGAAAGTATGTGCAACCCGCCTGGAGGAGATTGGTCGGGCGTGAGTGTGTTTGATTTTGCCAAAAAACAGGAATACCGTTGGACTTCTTTGCCTCGAGTTTCTGCTGTTGAAGGAAAACGCCCAGACCACATTATTCAATTATTGCAAGGGAAAGAAACGATATTTTTAGCTATAGAATCTAAAAACAATGCCAAAGATTTGGAGGCTAATATTGGCGAACGTTTGGTTATTTATGTAAAAGAACTTTTGGTAAGTCCCCCAACAGCCTATAAATTGAATGGGAAAGAGTGGCAAATAAGCAGGGAAGCGACATCACCCATGCTCCATTCCAAGATGTATTCAGGTGCGTCTTTTTCCTATAAAAATATAGCCGAATTAATTTCAGAAATGGCAAAGGGAAAGTTAGATTTTATAATAGCTTTTGAATTTAAGCAGCCCACAGAAGCGAGTATTTTACATCTCAAAACTCATACTCAATGCCAATTCTTGAACAACTTGCTTGCCGAACTTTGCAAGGACTTCGGGAGCGGGCTGGAAATTGAGATACACTGATTCATTTACCGCATCAATAGTTGTACGCATCATTTTGGTAAAAGGAGAATTGCCCGTTTTGATACATAATTTATGCGCATACAATTCATTTGGTAAATGATAATCATAACTTCGCTCTCCTGCTTCACCGTCAAAAGTCAAAACCCATTTTATCCCTAAATGATTTAGGCGTTCTAATTCGCAATAAAATGCAGAGACATCAAATTCTGTTTTAGTATATCTGCCCTTTGTACCACCATAAGGAGGATCCAAAAAAACAAAATCATTTTTGTCTGCCATTTGCAAAGTTTCTCTATAATCAATATTGAGAAAATCGACTTTTTTCACATAATGATGCCATTTAGCAATAATTTCTGCTAACCTTTTGGGGTGAATGCCAGGGCGAGTCAAGTGAAAAGAGTTATTAAATTCCCCTTTTTCATTGTAGCGAATAAGTCCATTTACACAAGTTCGGGTAAGAAACAAAAAATCAAAAGCATTTTTGGTTTGGTTAAAATTATCTCTTACTTCATAATAAACTTGATGTCCTTCGGTTTGCAATCTATCCCAACGTATTTTATACGAATTTGCTGTTTTTTCAGGCTCATTTTTAATAGCCTTCCAAAGCTCAATAAGTTCAGGAATAATATCGCTCACAAAAGCCGTATCTATCTGACGAAAAGGTAGCATTGCGCCGCCGCCCAAAAAAGGTTCAATATATCTTTTTGCAGGAGGGATAAGGCTGCTCAAATCTGGCGCAACTAGGCGTTTGCTGCCAGACCATTTTATAGCAGGTTCTACGATTCCACTTGGTTTTATCATAAATCTAATAATTGTGTTTGGGTTTGCAAATAACTTTCCATGCGTTTTTTTGCCAGTTCAAAGTATTCAAGTTCCGTTTCAAAGCCTGTAACCTCCATGTTATAACCTAAACCTGCCAACATTT
Source organism: Bacteroidota bacterium (assembly GCA_043751755.1). Taxonomy (GTDB): domain Bacteria; phylum Bacteroidota; class Bacteroidia; order J057; family J057; genus JAAFHL01. The sequence continues at coordinate 11,676 of JAYUZN010000636.1, forward strand.
CTGTACCAGAACCTGCGAAAGGTACAAGTAATTTCCCATTTTCTACGCCTGAAATCAACAATAATCGTTCTGACAAACGCAA
>JAYUZN010000637.1:0-26150 GCA_043751755.1 Bacteroidota bacterium
AACGTTGTTTCCGCCCCAAGAGATTGTAATGATAGCCCGCAAATTTTACGCTTTCTGAATTACAATATTTACATAATAGTTCGATTTCCGCCATAATTACATTTGTTAGTAAATCGCAATATTACGACTTTTTAAGTAAATCCCAATTAAGGACGCTACCTATTTTTTGGGGGGAAAAGTAAATCGGGCTAAGGCTAAAAATAGTATGCTTGCATAACTTTTTTTGAACAAATCTTTTGCCATTTCTGTTTTTTGTGTAATTTTGCGGCAGTTATTTCAGTCACGCAGATTTTCGCAGATGATAGCAGATAACGCAGATGCAATGTGAAATATCTGCGACATCTGCCTTAATCTGCGGAAATCTGCGTGAAATTCACAAAAATCATGAAAATATTAGTTTGTATAAGTCACGTCCCTGACACGACTACCAAAATACAGTTTGCAGCTGATGGCAAGTCTTTGAACGCCGCAGGGGTAACTTTTATCATCAATCCGTATGATGAGTTTGGTTTGTCGCGCGCGATAGGCTTTCAAGAAGAAGGGAAAACGGCTACAATTACGGTCATTTCCGTAGGCGGTGCGGAGGTAGAGCCTACCTTGCGCAAGGCGTTGAGCATAGGCGCGAATGACGCTGTACGCATAGATGCGCAGCCAAAAGATGCGTATTTTGTTTCCGAACAAATCGCTACTTATGCCAAAGACAAGGGCTATGACCTTATTTTTATGGGAAAAGAATCCATAGATTACAATGGCTGTATGGTGCCGGGCATGGTTGCTGAAATGTTAGGTATGCCACTTGTTTCTTTTGCTACCAAAATGACTTTGACAGGCGACACTTCGGCAACTCTCGAAAGGGAGGTAGATGGCGGAGTAGAAGTGGTAAATAGCCGTTTGCCCTTAGTAGTGAGCTGCCAAAAAGGGATTGCTGAATGGCGTATTCCGAATATGCGGGGCATTATGTCTGCCCGTACAAAGCCGCTTGTGGTGGTCGCACCTACGGCTGTGGCTGCAGGAGTCGTAACGACTGCGTATAGCTATCCGCCTTCAAAGAGTGGTTGCCAGTATTTTTCGGTGGAGGATAGCGAGAGATTGGCTGATGCGCTGCATGGAAAGGGGCTGATTTAACGCATTTTGCCACGAATTACACGAATTAACACGAATTAGGGACTTACGCAAAAGTTGTTTTTATCGCCACGAATTTGCACGAATTAGAGTTGTTAATTCGTGGCGATAAAAACATGCTTTGCGTAAGTTGTGAGGATATTTAATTGAATAGGAATGATTTTATCAGATATAGCCATAGTAAATACAGGAAACACAGTAGATAGAAGTCAACTATCTACTGTGCCTTCTCCTAATTTATATTTTTCTAAAGAAAATATAGTAAAAAACCTTATTTCCTTTCCGCTAAATAGCTTATATATTGAAGATAAAAAAATCCGAAAAATCCGAAAAGAAAATGAATTGATGTATTTGGAGTATGGAGATTACTTGATTTGGAAAAATAAAGGGAAATATGAAATATTAAAATTTATTCAAGATATCGATAATAAATTTTTTTTTCCTAATAATGATTTTATTTTACTTAGAACAGAAAACTCCTATTTGATTCACTTTTTGAACACTGATTATGGGAATAAATACATAGCAGAAGAATTATACGAAATAGTCAAAAAAACAGCAAATCCTAAAACCATTGCGAAAAAATTTGAGAAGATAGATATCCCTGTAAATTTTGATGACATAAATGGTCGCTTTTCAGATATTGAACGCATTAATGAAAGCGAAGTCTCACCTTTTGACGTGAAAGATGAAGATATAACCAAAATTAAAATCATTCAACAGCCGATGTCTTTGTTTCAAATTATTAGAAGAATGGAACATGAGGAGATTTTATTAGATGGCTATTTTCAAAGAAAAGCAAATCTTTGGGATAATGGGGTTAAAAGTCGATTGATTGAAACCATGATTGCAAATATTCCTATTCCCGCCTTTTATTTTGATGGAACAAATGACAATAAGTGGCAAATCGTAGATGGTCTCCAGCGATTGAGTGCGGTAAAGCAGTTTGTAATGGAGAAAAGTGAAGTGAAAAGATTGCATTTAAAGGAGTTATATTATTTAAAAGGTTTGCAAGGAATGTGTTTTGATGACTTGCCTCGTCCAGAACAAAGACGTATAGAAGAGTATGTAATTACTGCTTATATCATTCAGCCGGGTACTCCTTGGCATATAAAATATAAAATTTTTCGTAGCATAAATACGAGCGCACTTACTTTAAGCCCGCAGGAAATACGTCATGCCATCTGTCAAGGAGACCCTGCCAATATCATTCAACGCTTAACAGAATTGCCCAATTTTAGGAAATATATTTTGTTGAATGACAGAGACATAGATAGAATGGGGGATAGAGAGTTAGCTTTGCGATATTTAGCTTTTCGGATGAACCATTATTCAGATTATAAACCCAGTATTGTTGATTTTTTAGATAATGCAATGAATCAAATTTATACTTATCCTAAAAATAAGTTAGAAATATATATTACCGACTTAGATAGTGTATTACATGTTATTTATGCGATATTTAAAGAGGATATGTTTAGCCTGAGAATGTTTGAGCCTCAAAAGCCCAAAATAAGCAAACGTATAAGCCCTTATCTTTTTGATACTTGGACTTATGCCATTGCAGACTTGACAGAAGAAGAAAGACAACAAATCATAGAAAAAAAGGCAGAAGTACTGAATGCTACGCTTGCTTTAAGTGCTAATGAGCGTTTTCAAGATGCCATAAATGATTATTACGCTTCTAATAGGTCTGTAACCATACAATTTGAAGCCATTGAAAATTTAGTGAAATCTATTCTAAAATGATACAAAATATTCAGATTAAGAATTTTAAATTGTTGAAAGGCTGTAATTTGCCGCTTTCTCATTTAACTTTATTGACAGGCGTAAATGGAATGGGGAAATCTACCCTTATTCAAGCCTTATTGTTATTTCGGCAAACGTATCAAAAAATTGGACATTTGAATGAAGGGCTTTTATTAAGAGGGGATTTGATAGATTTAGGCACAACAGCAGACATATTGTGTGATACTGCTATAAATGACGAAATTAATTTTTCGTTTGATATGGAAGAGAACAATCATTCGCTTAAATATACCCTAATACAACAACAAGAAAAGGCAGGGAATAAGCGAGGAGAGTTTTTCTATTTAAATCCAGAACAAGAAAAATCTTTCTTAATAAACCTTTCACCCCAAGAATTAGCCAATTACCCGCTATTTAATGCGCATTTTCAATATATAAGTGCGGCAAGAATTATTCCGCAGACCTCCTACACAAGTAGTGAAAGAGATGTAGAGAAAAAATGGATAGGAAAACAAGGCGAATTTCTCATACATTATTTGCATACAAACAAAAATAAATACATTCAAAATGCTTGTTTAGCTCTCGTAGAAGATGAGAAAAATAAAGCCCTACCTTTAATCGACCAAGTAAGCGCATGGCTTTCCTTCATAAGTCCGAATGTTTTTGTCAAAACGCAATACTTGCCAGAAACAGATAGCTATAGTTTGGGCTATGAGTTTTCGACAAATGGCAGCATTGGCAAAACCAAAACCTTCAAAGCGATTAATGCGGCATTTGGGCTTACGTATGTCTTGCCTGTGATAACAGCTTTATTGATTGCAGAAAAGGGTGATTTGGTGATTATCGAAAATCCTGAATCGGACTTGCACCCACAAGGACAGGCAAAATTGGGGGAAATGATGGCAATTGCGGCAGAAGGGGGCGTGCAGCTAATTATAGAAACGCACAGCGACCATATTTTGAATGGAATCAGAGTTGCCATAAAAAAATTCCATAAAGGTGAAACAAGCAAAGGAATTTCGACAGAAAAGGTAAAAACCTATTATTTTAAGCGAAATGAACAGGAGCATATTGCAGATATTATTCCCATTATAATAGACGAAAATGGAGATTTGAATAAGCAACCTGATGGTTTTATGGACGAATGGGGAAATTTATTGTATGAATTATTAGACTAACATATATGGAAATGTTTTATATATTGAATGATATATCTTCTACTCCTGTAAGCACTCAGGCGGAGGCTGTATGTGTTATGGAAACCTTTGTCAATACTTGTGTCAAAATACAAGGCATAGGCTTCAAAAATATTCGCCACAAACATAAAAGTATTAAAAATATTGCTTTAACAAACCAATATACCGTAAATGATTGGCTTAATGATAAAACGGTTCCTCGGACACAAAAAGACTTTTTACTTACTCAACTCAAAATAGTAAGCCCGCATATTGACTCAAAAGATATATCTACCCATCAAGATTATGAGGATAAATGTTTTGTTTACAAAGGAGAAAAAACAGAAGCATTAGGGATTGCATATCTTTATAACACATTGGTTGTCAGTTTTTTGACAGATGAAAAATGGGATACTCCTACTTTAAAGGTCGATAAGTTAGATAAAAAGACAGAAAAAATAGTAGAAAATATTGTGATAGATAGACATGCTTCCTCTCCTAATCATGTAGAAATTCATAGAAGGACATTTGAGAATCATAAGAAAAAACATGGCTGGTGTGGTGAAAGGAATCAACCAAATGAATCCAAAATGTATTGTAGTACACAGGAAGAAGCTCTATTTTTGCTGAATACAGCCGTTAAGCATAGAGAAGATGGTTTGTGCAACTATGACCCAAAAAATGAAAGGTTTATTATTTTCCCCAAACATCTTCCTAATACTTATCATGGTTATCACTACGAAAATAATCACAAAGATTTAAAAGACACTCAAAGAGGCATCTCCCCAAATTTGCAACAAAAACTCAAAAACAGAATGACTAACATTTATCATTTACTAACATAAACTAACATACATGGTACTAATATTCGCAGAACACTCCGAAGGACACTTCAAAAAAGCCGTTTTTGAGGCGGCTACCTACGCACACGACTTGGCAAAGGCTATGGGAACGCAATGCGTAGCCGTCTCTGTGGGCAAGGTTACAGACGCAGAACTCCAACAACTTGGCACGTATGGCGTGAGCAAGGTTTACACCATTTCTGACCCACAACTCAATGCCTTTGCGAATACTGCCTACGCAGCAGCCGTTTCCGCAGTGGCAAAAAGCATTGGTGCAAAAGCCGTCATTATGGCGCAAAGCTACAATGGACGGGCGATTGCGCCGCGTGTAGCAGTCAAATTAGAGGCAGCCGCCTATTCGGGCGCAGTTGCTTTGCCTGACGTGGACAATGGTTTCGCATCTTCTCGTTTTGCTTTTTCGGGCAAAGGCGTAGAGGCATTTCAAACTACAAAAAGCAGCCTTGTCGTAACCGTCAAAACAAATGGCTATCACGTAGCCGAAAATCCTACAAATTGCACGATTGAGGCTTTTGCTTTTTCGGCAGAAGCAAGTGCTTTAGATGCAGTTGCGCAGGAATTGGTGAAGGCTTCGGCGGGGGTTTCGCTTACAGAAGCAGATATTGTGGTTTCCGCAGGGAGAGGCATGAAAGGACCCGAAAATTGGGGCATTATCGAGGAGTTGGCAGGACTTTTGGGGGCTGCTACTGCCTGTTCAAAGCCTACGGCAGATATGGGCTGGAGACCGCACCATGAGCATGTGGGGCAAACGGGCATACAAATTTCGCCCAATGTCTATTTTGCCATTGGCATTTCTGGGGCAATTCAGCATTTGGCAGGGGTTTCTTCTTCCAAAACGATAATTGTCATCAACAAAGACCCTGAAGCTCCTTTCTTCAAAATCGCAGATTATGGGGTGGTAGGCGATTTGTTTGAAGTCGTACCAAAGTTGATTGCGGCGGTAAAACGGCAGAAAGGGCTTTGATTTTTCACGCAGATTTCCGCAGATGAAAGCAGATGTCGCAGATGATTATTTTTATCTGCGACATCTGCCTAAATCAGCGTTTATCTGCGTGAAACCACGTATCTTTGCAAAAAAACTATTATGGCAGAAAACTACGGGGTTGGGATTCAATCTTTTGCAGAACTTATGCGCACAAAGTGCATTTATGTCGATAAAACGCCGCTTATTTATTCCTTGCTACAAAAAGAAGGAATAAAAAATTATTTCCTTTCTCGCCCTCGCCGTTTTGGTAAATCCCTGCTTATCAGTACGTTAAAAGCCATTTTTCAAGGAAAACAAGAGCTATTTCAAGGCTTTTATATTTATGACAAAATAGAATGGGAATCCTACCCTATTATTCACCTCTCTATGAGCGATATGAATTTTGTGGATTTGGGATTAACAATAGATTGTTATATAGTTAGTTTTCCTAATAAAGAAGTCAAGGAATCTTTCAATGAGATGTTGCTGGGAGATTACATTCATCGCCATTCTTCTGATGCAGGAATATCTGTTTATAATATAAGACATGCTTTTCAAGAAAATGACTTGGACAAAGTAAAACAAATCATTCAAGCCATGTTTCATTCTTTGCCTGTAGATTTATTTGAAAAAAAAGATAACAACGGACAGATAAAGCCTGTGGGCGAGAATTTTTATCATGCCATTATTTACCTAATATTCAATTTATTAGGCGTAAAAATGCTGGCAGAAGTTCTCCCCCCTTCCCCCCAAATTGGGGGGCAGGGGGGAGAAGGCAGAATTGATGCTTTGGTAGAAACCGCCGAACATATTTATCTATTTGAATTTAAGAAAGATAGAAGCCCAGAACTTGCTATTGAGCAAATCAAAACGAATCAATATTTTGGAAAGTATCTTTGCCCCCCTTTTTCCCCCCAATTTGGGGGGAAAAGGGGGGCAAAACAATTCACTTGATAGGCGTGCGTTTTAGCTTGGAGGAAAGAGGCATAGATGCCGAAAAAGATTGGGCAGAAATAATAATGAAATCGTAAACAATATTTATATGCTAAAAAATATTATTCTTTTATATTTATCAACTATTTCCTTGCTATCTTTTGCGCAAGGCACAGGCTGGGAACTCAAATCCGATAAAGAAGGCATTAAGGTTTATACAAAGCCCGCAAAATCAGATGGAACGCTGCAAATTCGCTTGCTCTCAAGCACAACAGCTACCATAAATGCTGTGTTAAAAACTTCGCAAGATGTGAGTAATCTCAAAGAACGGATTATTAACACGCAATCTGTTACCGTTTTGAAGCAAATTTCGCCTAATGAAGCGTATTATCGCCTCATTTCAGACTATCCATGGCCCATAAGCGACCGAGATGCGATAATGCACCTTGTCATCACGCAAGACCCAAAAACAAAAATAATCCATGCAGATACCTATTCTTCGCCGAGTTATATGGCGGAAAATAGCGATTATGTGCGTATTTATACTTGGGAAACGCATAGCATTTTAACGCCAAAACCCAATGGAACGGTGGAAATAGATTATTGGTTTACCTATAATACGCGCGGAAATGTGCCTACAAGTCTGTTAGAATCTATTACCAGAGATGGAACTTTTGAGGGAATGAAGAAGTTTATTCAGCTTACACATCTCCCCAAATATCAGTAAACCGCCCGACTCCTTTTATGCAACAATCACTCAGGCATTTTAAGGCATTTATTTTTGACCTTGATGGCGTATTAATAGATACCGAGCCATTTCATTTTGAAACTTGGCAGCAATTAGCAAGCGAAAATGGGCTGGAATATAATGCAGAAATCGGCGCAAAGATGCGTGGAAAAACAAGAAATGAATCTTTATCTTGTTTGCTACAATACAATGAAAAACAAGTAGATAGCCCCATTTTTGAGCAAATGATGCTGCGCAAAAATGAGCTTTTTTTGGCACATATACATGCTTTATCTACACACAATTTGTTGGCAGGAGCTTACGAATTATTAACAAAACTTGCTGCGGAAAAGCTAAAAATAGGGCTTGCTTCTTCGAGTAGAAATGCCTTTTTTTTGGTAGAAAAAATGGGCATTTTACCTTTTTTTGAGGTCATAGTAGATGGAAATGACATTCAATATTCTAAGCCTGACCCAGAAATATTTGTACTATGCGCCCAAAAATTAGGCGTTTTTCCGGCTGAATGTGTGGTGATTGAAGATTCTATTTCAGGCATAATGGCAGCCCATAATGCCAATATATTTTGCATAAAAGTAGGAGACGCAACACAAGATAAAGGCAGTATTCTGGCAGATTGGGAGGTCAGGAGTTTGGAGGAAATTTTATCGGTTATAAGTACGAGCGAAAAATAATCTAAATATATATTTTGGATATATCTTATTGATTATGATAAACTTATCCCGTTTGCATTATAACTTTCAACTCTCAACTTATAACTTTCAACTACTCAATATGAATAAATTAATCATTTTCATTCTGCTCATTTTTCCCACATTCGTTTTTTCACAAATGCGCAACTCCGCAGAAGTTTTGGCTTTTTTGCAAACAAAAACAAGCACGTATCCTGCTATTCAAGCAGGAAATTTTCTCTATGTCTCCCTTTCAGAGCAACGAATGTATCGTGTTATAAATAACGAAATTACGAATTTTTATATTATTTCGGGCGCGAAAAATGGCGCAGATTGCCAATCAGGTAGCAACAAAACGCCCACAGGTCTCCATGTTATTGCTGCAAAATATGGGGATAATGTGCCACTTGGCGGCATTTTGAAATCTCGTGTTTATAATGGAAAAATATCCCGTATCTACACAGATGCTATAGATATGGAAACAGATGATGTAACCACGCGTATTTTGTGGCTCAAAGGCGAAGAAAAAGGCATAAATCTGGGCGGAAAAGTGGATTCTTACAATCGCTATGTCTATATTCATGGCACACCCGAAGAAGGCTTGCTCGGAACGCCCGCCTCTCATGGCTGCATTCGCATGAAAAATGAGGAGGTTATCTCCTTGTATGATATGACAAGTGTGGGAACTTTGGTGCTGATTTTGGAAAATTAGGCTGACTGCTTGACTGCTGACTATCATTTAAAAAATGGCAGCTACGATTCCGCAAAAAAGCTTTTTACAGAAGGCAAAGAAAGATATATAATGCTGGAAATCACCAAGATAAGCAAACAAATATTGAGCGTTAGCGACTCAATTATATGCGATAGTCCCAGTTGTCCTACATCAGAAGAAGCCTGCATTTTTCCCAAATCGGAGACCAAATAAGCAGTTAGCATGGCGAATAAAAGCCCTTGCAACCCAAGCAGGAAGACCGCAACAAACCAACCCATTCTGGAGAATAAGGACAGCGAATAAGCAACAGCGAGTGCCGTAATAGAGAAATTGATGGCAGGATACGCAGTATTAATATCGGTTGTACCCCACAAAGGTAGCGTCAATGGACTAAAAGAATGTCCTGTAAAACCCCATGCAATCAAGTGCAGGCAGATGCTGATGCCGCCGCCCCAACTCAATGTTAAAATACTTTTTTGTATGAATAATTTGTTAGCATCTTCTGCAAGCATAATCCTTGATAATTGTCGCAAAGATACTGCTATTTTCTAACAATTTTGCATCAGGCAATTTGCAGCTCATTAACGGCTTGCATGGTTGCCCACTTTTTTGGCTTGACATACATAGCCCGCAGAACAGGCACTTGAGCCTAACATGATAGCAGCGAGACATACAACAGCGATAAACATTTGAAACTTTTTCATAATTTTGTGTAAAATGTGTAGCGAAAACTACTGGTTGAAAGATAAGAAAAAGTAATGTTGTGTCATTTCAGAAATTTAAGTAGTTGAAAGTTATAAGTTGAAAGTTAATATTAGTTTATCATAATCAAGTAAGATATATCCAAAATATATGTTTAGTTTATTTCTCACTCGAATTTATTGTGTTAATTTGTAGGTTGATGTAAGAATAAAGAAAAAGGTAACTGGGGAAAATTGAAAATTGAAAATTGAAATCTATCACATTCTTCTATCTTGTTTATCTTGTCAATCTTGTCAAAATAAACCTTGTCAAAAATAAAACCTTGTCAAAAACATGACGCTCGAATCTTTCCACATATTAACTCTTTACGAAGTGCGGGAAATTTTGTTTCAACACCTTGAACAAAATCCCGCCGAATTTGCTTTGTCCTTTCGCAACAGCCCCTACCCTACTCATTTACTCGCTACACAACTCAAATACTTGCAACGCGCCAAAGAAAAACTGCCCACTTTTTATGAAGTAGCCGCCATCATTCCGCCCCTTTCCTACGAACAATGCAGCAGCGAAAAGGCAGCAGAAAGCAAAAACCTACGCGGAAAAACCTGTTTAGACTTGACTTGTGGCTTAGGAATCGACAGCCTTTATTTTTCCAAACAATTTGAAAAAGTAACTGCCATAGAAAAAGATTTTGTATTATCCGAAATCACAAAATACAATTTTCATTTATTAAACATCAATAACCTTGAAATTATCAACACTTCTGCCGAAGATTTTTTGCAAAATTATGAAGGAGAAGCCTTTGAGGTCATTTATTTAGACCCTTCGCGCAGAGATGATAAGGGCGGAAAAGTATTTTTGCCCCAAGACTGCTCGCCGAACCTGCGCGAAATATTGCCCATTTTGCACCAAAAAGGAAAAAAAATAGTCGTAAAATTTTCGCCTTTGTATGATATTTCGGCGGCTCAAAAAGATTTTCCAGCAATCAGTGCCATTCAAGTACTTTCGATTGAAAATGAATGCAAGGAAATGGTCTTGATTTTCGAGGAAAAAAAGAAGCCTTTTGAAGTGGAAATCGTTTGTTGTAGGAAAAATGCGTTTTTTAGGTTTTATTTCACGCAGATGAACGCCGATTTAACCGCAGATTCTCGCAGAAAAGAGAAGATAACCTTAGCTTATTTATTACTTGTTCCTGCTTTCTTTCTCTATGAGCCTGATGTTGCCTTTTATAAAGCTCGACTAACTACAGCATTATTCTCTACTTATTATGCTGATTGTCAAGGCTTTTTGTCGCATGAAACAGGTTTCTTTTTTTCTACAGAAAAAATAACAGACTTCGTAGGACGTACTTTTCAGGTTTTGGAAGTCTGGGAATATCAGCCCAAAAAAATAAAAGCTTTGTTGGCAAAAAAGAAGACGTATCAAGCCAATATTATTCAAAGAAATTTCCCGTTTTCGGTAGAAAATATCCGAAAAAGCCTCAGCCTCAAAGAAGGCGGAACTTATTGTATGATTTGTACACAAATAGAAGGCGCAACTTATGTTTTTTATGGGGAAAGAATTTCATGATTTTTTTTGAAAATAAATGAAAATAAATTTGGATTTGTCAAAAAAGTTTTATTCCTTGCATAAGTTTTGGGGGTTCACGCAGATTTCGCAGATGCAGCGGATAACGCAGATAACACAATTTGCAACAAACCCAAAATACCTACCCACTCCTCCTCCTGCATTTTATCATTCCTCAATATGTTTTTGTGTTATGTACCATTCCAAATCACTACCCGAATCCCAGCAAGTAGCTTGCAAAGATTCCCTGCATTTCGCAACGAGCGCACAGCAACGAGCGCACAGCAACGAGCGCACAGCCCGCTACCCATTTAACGATTTTTTGAGATGTTTGACACTATTTTTCACTATTTATTTGTCATGTATCATGAAAAATCCGCTTTTGGCACAATGTCCCCTACCTCTTCCTACCATTGAGGCAAGCGTACAACACGATAATTGCACAGATGTAGCTATTTTATCCGCAGTAAATGATATTTGGTATAATACTACTACTGCATATGGCGTAGCACAGATTCCTTACACCCCCCTTTCTTACACAGGCGGGACTCCTGTTTTGGCTGGCGCAAATGATACTTGGTCAGACGTAATTCCCATTGGCTTTACTTTTTGCTTCCATGGCGCCCAATACACAGAACTTGTGATTGGCTCAAATGGCGTAGTAAGTTTTGGACCTGGGAATGCAGGGGGCTTTTGTTCACCAACGACTCCCCCTTCGGGCAATGTTATTATGTGCCCCTTTCAAGACTTCGACACCTGGGCTTCGGGGAGTATTTCGTACACAACAACAGGCTCTGCCCCTTGTCGTATCTATGACGATTAGTTGGCACAATCAAGCCGTAATCAATTGTATCTTAAATCCTATGTCGCAGCAAATTGTATTACATGAAACAACCAACCTCATTGAAGTTTTCATAGAGAACAGAGCCATCTGCACACACAATTCGCCAACCTTGTACACTGCGACCTTGGGCATTACAGGGCATATTGTTCCTGGCAGAAATAATACCTTATGGTCATGCGGAAATGAAGGCTGGAGCTTTAGCCCCGCAGATCCCTATTGTTCTCTTATCGTTTGGACAGATGCCAATGGAGTAGTAGTAGGTTACGGTAGCCCGCTGACGGTTTCGCCCATTACTTCCACTTCCTACACCGCTTCTGTTACTTATTTTAATTGTCCAGTAGGTTTTATCCTCTCAGATGTCGTGAACATTCCTGGATTCGTAGATTTAGAACTTACGCAAACTATGTCGAATGTACCTGCTTATCCTGGAAATAATGGCACTTATTCATTTACGGTTACCAATCATGGCAATGTGCCTGTAACGCAGGTGAAAGTTCAGAGCGATATTCCTTGTGGAAGCTACGTTTCGCATGTTTCTTCGCCCAATAATGTGCCGCCCCCAGTTGCGGGACTTTATACAATTCCTACGATTCCTCCAGGGGGCAGCAGGACTGTTACAGTTACGTTTTTATATACTACTGCTACTACTGCCTGTCCTGTTTGTTCGCATGTTACAGGCTACAATGAAATGGTAGAATATCCTGATTGCAACCCCAATAATGAAGCAGACTGCGATATTATTCCGCCTTTACCCGTAAATATTCAAGTGCTAAAAACGCTCAATAGTGGGGGGGATTTGTATGGGGTCGCTACTTTTACCATTTCTGTCATCAATACCAGTAACAACATTGCATCAAATGTAGTTTTGCAAGAAATTGTGCCTAATTGTCTCGCAAATGTGGTGATTAATCCGCCTGCAGGTGCTACAGTAAATGGAAATACAATAACTATTCCTACGGTTCCTGCTAACAATGCTGCCAATCCTATAACATTCACTGTAACAGGAACCTATATAGACGGCACGACAGAATGTACCAATTGCGTTCAGTTTGTGCCTTCGCAGGGGCAAGCGGATACCAACCCTAATGACAATTACGCTTGTGCTACTATTCCGCATATAGAAACTGATATTGCTGTTAGCAAGCTCCTCAAAAGCCAAAATTTGGTAACGGGTACGGTTACTTTTGAAATTGCAGTAACGAATCTGGGCAATGTAACGGCTAGTGATGTCATTTTGCATGATGTGTGGGAGGCGGGTTGTTTTACCTATCAAAGTGCCTTTCTCCCCAAACCCGGTTCCACAATTACGGTTACTACTGTTCCTGCACAAGTTTCGGCTTCGGCAGATATTTACTTGCAAGATGTACTTGCAGGAGCAACCGAATATTTTCAAATCACCTATCACAAAGACGTGTTTTGTGCGGATTGTGAAAATTGTGTGAGCTTCGACCACTTCAATGGGATAGACTTAAATCCCAACAACAATACCATGTGTGTAACACTGCCCGCAAATATACCCGCAAATGCCCTTACGATTTCGGGCGCACCGAATAGCATAGTAGATATGACAATAGATTATAACGGCACATTCGGCAATCCGCTTCTCATTATGGTGGAGCCTTTTGTTACTTGGCATGTACAAGGCACAAGATGGCTTAATTTTTGTGAAGTAATCCTGCAAGAAGGGGCGAGAATAGATATTCCTGTCGAAGCATCTTTGCACATAAACCACTCTCATTTGCATGGCTGTACGCTTATGTGGGACGAAATAAATGTGCAAAAAGGAGGACATCTAATCGCTGGAACTTCTCAGATAGAAGATGCGCATTATGCAGTGCATCTACAAATAGGGGGAGACGCTGTCCTAAGAGGTTGTCATTTTAAGCGAAATTATGTAGGGGTATATATTCAGCCTTCGCCAAGTATTCGCTATTTGGACAATACAACAACAAGTGCTTTTGGGGATAGATTATTTTTACTTAGAGACACCTTTTCTTGCCAAACGCCGATGCTGCCGCCTTATACGGGACAAATAGCAGCATTTGGAGATGCTGCCCCGAATCGAGCCTATTCTTTTGCGGGAATGTATATGCAAGATGTTGTCTATATCTTTGCAAATCCAAACACAAGTCCACTACTATATCACAATGTAACCTATACGCATCTCAACAATGGAATTGTCGCCTATCGTTCGGACTTAACGGTTCAATATCAATATTTTGAATCTATGCAGCCTTATGACCAACCCTATCCTGGCACCTATATGGGCTGGAATGACTATGACGGGAGTGCAGTCTATACACGCGGCAAAAAGAAATTAGGCTATTTGCACTTCAAAGGCTATGGAAAAATGAGTCCTGCTTCTATGGTTGGGGTAAAATATGGCATCTATAGCCATCAAATGAAGTGGACAGAGGTAGAGAACACGCATATTGGCAGTGGCACAGTAGGCGTAAATATCTTAGGCACTTATCTGGGCGCGCACTGGATTCATGACAATGGCTTCAATTGTGGGAGTTTTGGGGTATATAGTTCCTTCAATGACCAATCCACAACCGAAATCAATGACAACTATCTGAATATGAACGCTGCTTTTCTGGCTTCTCCAGGCGGACAATACCTCAACTCTTCGGCAGGGATTGCGGGCTTCGACTTTGTGCCGACTACGCTCGCTGTCCACGACAATGAGATAGATTTGAACGATTGTTCGGGTGGGATTGTGTCTTTTGTAACGCAACAGGGGACTTCTGTGAAAAACAATATCGTGAATATGAATGGGGCAAATAGCGCAATGGGCATTTTCTCGGTCTATAGTTCGGAGATTGATATTGAGTGTAATCAGGTGCTGGGAGACTACGGCGCAGGATATGGTATGATAGCTTGTGGAGATGCTACTATGGCTTGCAATCAAGCGGTAAATACGCCTTATGGCTTTGCGTTTTCGGATATTTGTACTAATATGGACTTCAAAGGGAATTATATGAAGGATAATCCGCAGTATGGGCTGTATCTTGATTATTCGGCACAGCTTGGGCATCAATGGGATAAGGGAAATATTTGGGACGGGGTTTTTCCCAATTTTGCAGCGTTTTATAATTTAGCTTCCCCAACATGGATTTTTAAAGTAGATGCGTTAAACTATCCCATTCAAGACCCAAATCCAAGGTACCCAGCAAGCGGTTGGTTCTATCAAACTCCCGCAAATACTCCTTATTACGAATGTACAAATAACAGTAATTGTAATGCTGGTGGAATATCAATAGTGGGACAAGGAGGCACTTCTATGGAGGAAAGAATTGCAACAGACAGCCTAAACGCTCCTCTCTATCCTGAAGAACAGCAAAGAGAAGCATCAGCTTATTTATACGACAAACTGAGAGACGATTCTTTATTAAGGGTTTCCTCCGCAGAAATGAGCGATTTCTATGACGAGAAAATGGAGACTAATATCAAGGATTTTTCAGATGTGAAGAAGGGAATAGCTAACCTTATTTCAGATAGTTTGAATATCTCTTTGAATAATAACAATGCAGCCATAAATGCGATAAAAGCACAAATAGCCAGCCAAGATAGTTTGTTGCAATATGCTGCAAGTTTGAATGATTCGCTTACGATATTACTTGCAAAGCAACCTTTGTATGCTCAAATTTCTGTAATTGACAGCGTAATTAGGCTTATTGCAAATGGAATAGATAGCCTGCAAATAGTTCAATCCACCAATGTTATAGCTTCCAATAATGCTATTGCTACGACTCGCCAGATGGAGGACAATGAAAAAAATGTGAATGATATATATTTATCTACGATTGGAAAAGATATATACCATTTGGATAGTACCCAAATAGCTCTGCTTGAGACTATCATCTATCAATGTCCATTGGCTGGAGGTAGTGCTGTATATAAAGCAAGAAGTCTTTACACTTTACACAAAGTACAATTTCTGTATGATGATTATGAGAATTGTAACCTTGTTAATATGCAGTGGAGGCAAGGGCAAGCGCACCCACAAGTATTGTCTAATTTATTAGAAACCTTGCAGGTTTACCCCAATCCAACAGAAGGGAATATTACCTTTGATTTTGGCGCGCCTATCAAAGAAACTAAAATGCTATATCTGTACAATACACAAGGGCAAATTGTATTATCTCAAACTATTTCTGTAGAAGTACAGAAATTTAGTACTTCTTTATCGCAGCTCGCAAGTGGCATGTACTTCTATCGGGTACAAGGTCTAAGCAACACAATTACAGGTAAAATCATCATCGAATAACACTCATTCACAGATAGGGGAACTATTGATTTAGTTCCCCTATCCCTTTTATTATAATATCATGAAATATATATATATCATTTTTTTTCTATCTATCAGCCACTTTTTAGTTGCGCAAGATAAGGTTTGGGTTTCATCTTATAACTCGTCTCCAAATACAGACTCCAAATTTGGTTTGAGTAGCTTGAAATTTACGCATGATTCAGTTGAACTTATCTCTGTATTGCCTCAAAATATGGATTTAATTATTTTTGCCTCTCCTAATTGCAGCATCTCAGATAGCCTTGATAATCTATTATTTTATAGCAATGGGCTGGCAATATTTAATGCTCAACATGATACAATGCAAAATTCCAAAGGTTTTAACAATGGAGTTTATATAGATGATAATGATAAGTCATTTGGTGTAGTACAAACCGTATTAGCATTGCCGCACCCGAAACTAAACTACCTATATTATCTCTTTCATTCTGTTCCCGAAATCTATGGTAGTGCAGTACAGCCTAATAGCCTCAAGTATTCTGTAATAGATATGCGTTTAGATAGTGGGCGCGGGGCTGTTATAGAAAAAAATGTGCCTATTATAAACGACTGGATATGCAAGGGCTATATTACTGCGTGCAAACATGCAAACGGCAAAGATTGGTGGATACTGACACCCAAACTACAACAAGGTGCCTATTATCGAACCCTTTTTACAGGAGATAGTATTTATCCGCCTATTAAACAAGTGATAGGTCCCGCAGGAAGCGCATTTCAAGGGGGCTTTGCTCGTTTTTCGCAAGATGGTAGCACATATTTTCTGCATGATGATACAAATGCGGCAAATTCGAAGATACAAATCTATGATTTTGATAGATGTACAGGTTTGTTGAGTAATTTAAGAATACTTACCGTTCCTGTCATATCTCAAGAATGGCTTTATGGCATATCTACTTCCCCTAATTCTCGCTACCTATACATAAATGGTAGCAATCGAATCTTTCAATATGACCTAAAAAGCCAAGACATATCCGCCTCTCAGCAAATTGTAGCCAACTATGATGGCTATATTTGTAGTTTTCCCCCAAATCCACAAACCTTTGGGCAATCAGGATTTTATTGGTCGCAAATCGGTCCCGATGACAAAATCTATATATGCTCCTTTGGCATGACAAACGTCTATCATGTCATAGACTATCCCGACAGCGCAGGGCTTGCTTGTCATGTGCGGCAGCATGGGATAGCGTTTCCTACTTTTATGGATTTCTCTATTCCCAACTTCCCAAACTACCGTCTCGGCGAGTCTCCTCTTCAATGCTATGGGGTAGCTGTGCAAGACGAAATACGGAATAAAGAAATAACGGTCTATCCCAATCCCGCCACGCAGCGTATCTACCTCGCTTCTACGTCTATACAAGGGAAGGCGGAAATAGCGATATATAATGCCTTGGGGCAGGAGGTATATAGGGAAAATGCGGTTTTTTCGGGGCAGGAAAAGGCGATTTCTATCCAAAATCTGCCACAAGGGGCGTATTATTTGCGGATATTCGCCGAAAATGAAGTGTTACAAGCTAAGTTTTTTAAGGAATAAAAAGGCGACAGGGGGTAACGCTGCCAGCGTTACCCCCTGTTTACCACAAATACTGGGGTAGGATTGATTCCCGTAGCTGCCATTTTCCAAATGGCAGCTATAATGTACCGTTGTCTGTGCAGACACAGACAACGGTACATTTTTTGAAAATAAATAAAAATAAATTAGGATTTGTCAAAAATGTTTTATTCCTTGCATAAGTTTTGTTATAGATAACAAAATCTACCCACTCCTCCTCCTGCATTTTATCATTCCTCAATATGTTTTTGTGTTATGTACCAGTTCAACTCACTACCCGAATCCATGCAAGTAGCTTGCAAAGATTCCTTCAGCACTGCGCAACGAGCGCAATGCAACGAGCGCAATGCAACGAGCGCAAAACTTAGCTTATTAGTCGCATTTTTGCTATGTGGACTTACAGCTATGGCACAGATGTTTCCTGATTTTCAGGGAATCCCTTACGAAGCGGGTATCCCGCTTAACACCAACAATTTTATCGTTGGGACAACGCATATAGATAGGTGGAAAAATCCCCTTCCGGCTGTAATGACCAATATCGCTTCGGGACAACAAGTAGCTTGTGGCAATTTTCGGGTCGTGTATCAAGATGACCTCTTGGCAAATGGGATAGGCTTCAATGACGCAACTTTGGGACAAATGCGCAAAAATACCTTGTGTGCAGTGCTTACGTATTTGGCAGGAGAAATAGAGTTGGGAGCTTCCCTGCCGATTCTTTTTGTAGGAGAGTCGGAAAATGATAGCCTCGATTTTGTGGTAAAAGCCTCCTCTTTTTTCGATATAAATGCGGCTGCAAGTACGCTTACAGAGGGGATTTTGCAGGAATATATCGTTTCGGGAACAAATCCTGTGGCAGCAAATACGGCTCATGCCTATATTACGGTGGATTTTGGGACAAAACAGGGCTTTTCGGTTCAATCCCATCACACGCAACATGCGTATCATCAAATAGACTTGTTTTCAACATTGTTATATGCTATGGCAAAAAACTTGGGAATCCATACATTGATAGATGCAAACGGTCATTCTCGGATTTCGGGAACGGCTGCAGGTCCTTTTTCTGGCTATGACGGGAATTTGTATCAGGCAAATACTGCCTTGTTGAACCCTGCAACTTGGGCGTTTCAAGGAAATATGGCTTCTATAAATGACAATATTTCCTACCAAAAAACGGGCAATACGCAAAATATGAAGGTGTTTTCTGGAGCTACGGGCTTGTTTGAGGGCTTAGATGGAGAGGAATATCCTTTTTATGCCACTTATCCGCTTTGTTTTGGCGGCGAAAGAAGGAGTTTTGCGCCTGCGGAAAAAGAGATATTGTGTAATTTGGGGTATGATATGATAGGAGGGGCTTGTGGAAATCACTATCCGATAGGGAATGTTGATGAGATGGTTTACACGCCAGGGCAGATGATGTGCTTCGATATTTTGGCGAATGATATAGATGCTGACGGGGATTTGATGGTGGTGGATTCTATTATGGTGGACAGTGCGGCTGGTACTTTTACGCTGAATGGGGGAAATTTGTGCTTCACCCCAGATTCTGGATATGATGGGGAGGCTTACTTTTTGTATAGGGTAGCAGATGACCATGGACAAATAGGGGATTTTGTAGTAGGGACATTCGCTGCACACCCTTTTGGAAATTGTAGCCAAGAAGGGTGTAATTTGGTGCCAAATCCAAGTTTTGAGAACAGTATTAGCGTATTTGGGTTGCAGACACTACTATTGACTAATCCTAATCGTGTTCATGATATCTTTTTCATGAAGAATCAACATAAATGTTGGAAAAGAGTAGAATGTTGGTGTAGGACAATAGGTACTCCAGCACTCCATGCAAGAAACGTAACATTTACGCTTGCGGGGATTACACATACTTACTTGTGGGATTTACCTTTTAGTATGGGGGGGCTTGATACGCAATTTGGAGATAAGATGGTAGGTATTGGATATGGTCCTTCTGTTCCATGTTCTGGAACAAATGGTGAATGGCGCGAAGGGATTCAAACGCATTTATTGGAAACGCTTAATCCTTGCAAATCCTATAGATTGAAATTTTATGCAGGAAGCAGTATCGCTGGTGGGGCAGATATTTTAGTGGGGTTTGATGACACAAGCCCTGCTCCGCTTGTTCACGACGGAGATGGCTCAAATGATTGCATTGGCTTTTTGCCCAATTCGAACTTAGATGATGCCTTACCCCTTGTGCATATCGCGCAAACTACAGGCACTAACCTTGTTGAATATTCCATTCCTTATCAGCCGTCTATTTCTGGCATAGAATTTTTAGTTTTTGAAACGGCAGGGAATAATTCAATTTACTGGGTTTCCATTGACAATGTGCGCCTCTACGAAGAACCAGATATCACCCTTACCAAAACCGCAGATAACCTATATCCTCCTGTAGGGCAAGTATTCAACTATGAGATAACCGTTTGTAACAATACATGCGCCCCCTATTTAAACGTTGTTATACAAGATGTATTGGCACCAGGATTGGAATATGCAGGAGTAGGTACTTACAATTCCTTTCATTATTTGCTTGCATTAAGTCCCGGCTGTACGACCTATCAAATACCTGTTAGGGTAAATAGTTGCCTTGCCTCTATCGACAATCAAGCGAAACTTACTGGGCTGGGTTATGTATGTCCTGACCCAGATTGGGTAAAACCTGTATCAAATGTACTTACGATTTATCCGCAATACGCTAATCTTAGCATAGACCAAGTTATTACACAGGCTCCCGACTACCTATATGACATGATGGAGGCTACGATTACCGTTAGCAACAGCGGAAATGCGCCTGCCACCAACATTCCTGTTCATGTCAGTATCGGCTGCGGCACTTATCAATCCTTTACCACAAATCCGCCAAATATGGGTGTAACCTACAACAATGGCGTGTTTACTATTCCCAATTTAGGCGCAAATTCAAGTGTTCAAATCCTTGTAAACTATGTTTATACAGATGCAACGGCTGCTTGTAGCCTCTGCGCAGCTCTTGACGTAACGAACCTACCTGACTGCAGTCTTGACGACAATACAAATTGTGATAATTTGCCCCCACTTGACGTAAACATTGCCCTCAGCAAAGTGGCAGATAATGCCATTGTGGATATCAATCAACCCGTTACTTTTACCATTACAGCAACAAATACAGGCACAGATGATGCAGGTTGGGTGGCAATTCAAGAATTGCTACCTGCTTGCTTGGCAGATGCAGTCATTAATCCGAATCCGAATATAATTGTCTTCACAAATGGCGTTTGGATTCCTGTTATTGCTGCTGGGGCTTCGGTTTCTTTTACGGTAACAGGGACACTTATTGGAGAAAACACTTGCCAAAATTGTGTACAACTCTTTGTAGGTGCTGGGCAGGTGGACACAAATCCTGAAGATAACTATGCTTGTGATGAGGTAGAGCCTACGAGTTCGGATATTGCCCTACAAAAAGCGGTCATTTCGGGCGGAGGTGCAGTCGGACCCCTTACCTTTGGCATAGCCGTATTTAATGGGGGCTATCAAACCATTCACAATGTGCATCTCTTAGATACTTGGGGTACGGGCTGTTTTACTTATACAGGCTTTGAAAGTACGAGCGATGTAACTATCAACACGCAGTATGACCCCACGAATACAGCTGCTTCTATGGAAATCACCATTGCCGCTATTCCGCCTCAATCGGTGGCAATTATATATCTCACTTATAACCAAAATGTGATTTGCAAAGATTGCGAAAATTGTGCGGCTTTCGTGTCTTTTGACGGGGTAGAAACCAATCCTGCCAATAACGAATCTTGCATTACCATTCCGAATGGCTTGCCTACAGCCCCTGAAGAGGCTTTTTATGTGCCAAATATGGGGCAGGGAGCTACCTATATAATGTCAAGCCCAGTTTCTCCCAATCATCCCTTCACAGGAACGGGCGCACAGCCTTTCACGATTGTGGTGCCTGAATATACTACGGTCGAAATCAATAATCATGTAAATATGATTTTTTGCGAGGTTATCATGGGAGCAGGCTCAAAAATAATTGTCCCTCAAGATGATGTTTTGGGGCTAAAAGTCTCGGACATACATGGCTGTGCCGATATGTGGGCGGGTATCGAAGTACAAGGTGGGGGACCTATTGATGTGAATACGGGGCTTCCTACAGGGGGACGGTTGAGGACGGAAGTTTCTTCTATCGCTGATGCGGCTTATGCAGTTAATTTGTTAGACGAAGGGGCAAATGCGTTTATACAAGGAACTGATTTTCTAAAAAACTATGTAGGGGTATATACTCCTCCTCCTGTCAATGGGCTTATGCAGGGCTTAGACCCTTACTTAGCCTTTAGTGGAAATAACACATTTAGCTGCACTACGGTCATGCTCCCGCGCTATCAAGGGCAACCTACCTCTGTTTCGGACGCAGGTGGTGCAGATAGAAGCTATGCTTATACAGGCATAGAACTAAACAATCGAAGCTACGATTTTATGCTCTTAAACAGTGCCGCCTCGCTGCATTTCCACCACCTCAACAATGGCTTTATTGCCTCTCAATCCAATATTCGGATGAATGGACAACTTCGCTTTGTGAACATCAAACAATATGACCCCGTTTATAACCACTATGACGGGGCAGCAGTAGTGGCGCATGGCAGAAAGCATAGTGGCTACCTTACCTATCAAGGCAATGGCGCAACACAACTGCCCAATTTTATCTATTGTCATTATGGCTTATATGCAGCAGATATGGAATATATACATTGGCATGATGCTAACTTTTTGGGGGTAGATGTAGGAGCTTATCTAAGCACAAATAAGCAGGTAAGAATCTTTGATTCGCACTTCACTTGTAGCAATTTTGGGGTATATATGGATTGGAACGCTGCTGCGCAAATCTCCATTTACCGCAATCGTATAACTATGATGGGCGTGCCGAACTCTCCTGCGCAGTTTGGCTCCTCAAAAATAGGGATAGCTTCTTCTGATGTGGATTTGCCTACGCAGGTCGAAATCGCCCATGACACTATCACTATGCAAGGGGGCTTGGCAGGGATATTTCTCGTCTCTGCGGGAAAAGGCTTCCATATCCACAACAATCTCGTCAATCTCCAAAGTAGCAGCAATGTGGCAGGAATAATATTGCAAGGCACACACGATGCGCAACTGAACTGCAATGAGGTAACGGGTAGTTACGGGAATGGCTACGCCTTTATGAAAAGCAATGACCTGCAAATAAGCTGCAACCGCGCAAATGCTACGCCTACAGGCTTTTCTTTCTGGGGGACTTGTGCGAATACGAAGTTTGAAGGGAATTATATGCAGAGCAATCCTGTATGTGGGCTGTATTTGAGTCCATCGGCATTAATAGGAAACCAAAAGAATACGGGAAATCTGTGGTTGGGGACTTTCCTAAATGAACATGCAAGGTTCGATTATGACCCTACCTTTGGTTTTCCTGTAGGTGCAGGGAAGTTTTTTGTACTGCCGTATAGTGGGGCTTTGCTGCCTAATGTAAGAATACCAAGCGGACAGACATGGTTTGACTATGGTACAGTAAACATGCCATTATACTTATGTGCCAATTCTAATGCTTATTGCAATGGGATTGATACTACTATTGTAGGACCGGGCAATGGTGGCGGAGGTCAAGGATTTACAAGTATGGATAATGACATATTAGAAGGGTCAATAAACCCGCCGCAATATGGTGATGAGATTCAAAGAGAGGCTGAAGCCTATCTTTATGAAAAAGTAAAAGATAATCCTATTCTGCAAACGCAAAATGTGGATGTAGAAGAATTTTATGTAGATAAGTCTGAAACCAATATAGGCGATTTTTCAGAAATAAAAGATGGGATTAAAGGCTTATATGCTTCTTCACAAGATAGTTCAATAAATGCTTTACAAACAAATGTGAAAGGTTTATTATTACAAATCTATGCAAATGACAGCCTTTTAGCATTAGCCACAAATGCAAATGATAGTGCAAGTATTGCATCTGCTAATATACCTTTGCAAGATAGTATCAATGTTTTGCAAACCCAAATACAAGCTATTTCGCAAAGTATTCAAACGGAAAAATATGCCGAAGCTGATAGTATTACTGTATATAATAATGCTATTACGACTACAAGGGAAATGGAAGAGAATGAAAAAATTGTAAATACAATGTATCTCCAGACTGTTGCTAAGGGTATATATAAATTGGATACCAACCAAGTTGAGCTACTACAAAATATCATTTATCAATGTCCATTGGCTGGTGGCTCGGCAGTCTTTAAAGCAAGAAGCCTTTATACGCTTCATACAATGCAGCTATGGTACAATGACGATTCTCTATGCAATCTTGTAAATATGCAATGGCGACATGCACAAGCTATATCAGAAGTTACAAAAGGCTTGCAAGTTTACCCTAATCCAACAATAGATAAGGTAATTTTCGATTTTGAGACGGTTACAACAAATCAAAGCGATTTATTTATCTATAATCTACAAGGACAGCAAATATTGCATATATACATTCCCGCAGAAACTGATAAAATTTCTGTAGATGTATCGCATTTTTTAACGGGCATGTATTTGTATAAAATTGTAGGTAATGCAACATTCACAGGTAAATTAATTATAGAATAAATTACAAAATAGGGCGTAGGAGGTAGTTTTCACTATTTTCTACGCTTCTTTTCTTTGCAACATTATGAAAAACTATATATTATTTTACCTACTCATGCCTTATTGGGTAATGGGACAAGACACACACTGGATTATATCAAAACAATGGGGTAGCCTTCCTGACATTAATGCTTCATTAGTAGATATTCAATTTGAAACGGATTCAATACACATTACAACATTGTATCCTCAAAATTTTGTAACAGAAGAAACCAATGCCTCCATTTCCGACAAATCAGGAAACCTATTGTTCTACACAAATGGTTTAACGATATTCCATGCCCAACACGATACCCTGCAAGGCAGCAAAAATTTCAACAAAGGGCTATGGTTTTATGATGGGCATGATGACAATTTACCTTTTCGGCAATCTGTAATGATCCTACCGCACCCTTCAAATGATAATTTGTACTATATTTTCCATAAAAATCCGACAATATATGAAGGGAATATCTTTCAAGCGCATTTTCTACAATATTCTGTCATAGACATACAGCAAGATAGCGGTAGGGGGGTTATGATACAAAAAAATGTGCCTATCATAGAGAATGACTGGATATGTAATGGCTATGTTACTGCCTGCAAACATGCAAACGGCAAAGATTGGTGGATACTTAGCCCTAAGTTATTGCAAAATGAGTATTATACGCATTTGTTTACAGGGGATAGTATCTTGAGCTATGGTAAACAAAAAATAGGACCTACAGGCGCAAATTTTCAGCAAGGCTTAGCAGTCTTTACGCCAGATGGGACAAAGTATATTGTAGGACAACAGCAAATCAATAGCATTACCATTTTTGATTTTGATAGGTGTACGGGTCTGTTAAGCAATCCCAAGTATTTTACGATACAAACGCCTATGAATGAAAGCGTTTGGGGGGATATAGCCGTTTCGCCTAATTCACGCTATTTGTATGCGACTTGCTATCATCATATTTTGCAATTCGATTTGCAAGCAAGCGGTATTTTAGCTTCGCAACAAGTCGTGGCAAGTTATGATGGCTATATTTGCACCTTTCCAAATGATAATACGCCGTATGGAAACGCTCTTTTTTTTACTCCACAGCTCGCCCCAAATGGCAAAATCTATATCTGTTCTTTTGGGGCTACTGATGTCTATACGGTTATCAATCAGCCCGATAGCGCAGGGCTTGCTTGCGATGTACAGCAGCACGCTTTGGATTTCAATAAGTTAGTCAGCTACTCCATTCCCAACTTCCCAAACTACCGTCTCGGAGCGGCGGCTACGCCCTGCTATGGGGTAGGGGTGGAAAATGAGGTAGGAAGAGGCTTTCAAATCTATCCCAATCCTGCTACTACTACGCTGCATATCTCTGTGGGAGAAAAAGCAGAGCTACATATCCTCAATGCCTTGGGGCAGGAAGTGTGCTATATAAGTAGCTTTTCGGGCGAAAAAGAGCTATCTTTGTTGGGCTTTGCGGCGGGGTTATATTATGTGCGTGTGCAGGGAGAAAATGGCGTGTTTACGACAAAGTTTTTTAAAGAATAGGTAAACAGGGTATAACGCTGCCAGCGTGGCACCCTGTTTACCTCCAATCCTATCAATATGCTAATATTTATGCTTATTA
>JAYUZN010000638.1:0-2391 GCA_043751755.1 Bacteroidota bacterium
AACGTTGTTTCCGCCCCAAGAGATTGTAATGATAGCCCGCAAATTTTACGCTTTCTGAATTACAATATTTACATAATAGTTCGATTTCCGCCATAATTAAATTTGTTAGTAAATCGCAATATTACGACTTTTTAAGTAAATCCCAATTAAGGACACTACCGACTTTTCTTGGTTTAACGTTTCGCACCGCTAAATTACAAGAAAAGTCTTGTTTTACCACCTTTTTCCCACAGGTCTACACTTTAGAACGTAACCAATTTCTTAATCCTCCCACACATTTTTCGTGCTTACCTGCCAAAAAAAGGTTTACTTTGCACTATCATTCACAATCACTACAATCCATGAAGCTACTGTTACTTGTTATTGCTGTTTTTTTGGTAAAAAATGTGCTTTTTGCGCAAGATTCCGATATCTTGCTCAACCATGACCTCTATCATTATATAGACCGTTTGGACATTCGGGGCTATACAAATCAAACCGTTCATACGGATATTAAGCCCTACGGCAGAAAATATGTTTCACAAGTATTTGAGGCTGTGGACTCTACGCAAATGGATTTGCAGGAATTGCGTTGGCATAGGCAGATGCGCAAGTTGGGAGATGATGATTTTACCGACAAGCAAAAAGAAGGGTATTTGAAATTTAAGGACTATTATCCCAACAAAATCAATACTTTTCTCTATGCGAATCGCAGGGATTTTTATGCTTATACCAGCCAAAACTTCCGCATTTATATAAATCCAGCTATGCAATTTATGGCAGGTGCAGAGTTATATAATGGAGATACTGCAAGATTGCAAATGCTGTCCGTCAATTCGCGGGGCATACAAGTTCGGGGTTCATTTATGAATAAAATAGGCTTTTTTACCGAAGTCTATGACAATGTGCTGCGTTTGCCAAGCTATCAATTTCGGACGATAGACCCTGACGGAAAATATACAGCAGGCGAAAGACTTGTTTTTCCGGGCGAAACTTATGTAAAACGCTTTGCCCGTCATGGCAATTCCCTTGATTTTTTCAGTGCAAGAGCCTACGTTACTTACAGCCCTTTCAAAGCCATGCGCCTCAAATTTGGCTATGACAGGAGTTTGTGGGGAAATGGGATTCAAAGCATGATGCTTTCCGACCACAGCGCAAATGCCTTAGCCTTAGACATTAACACCCGAATTTGGAAGTTGGAATACCAAAATCGCTTTGCGCAGTTGATAGATTATTTTCCCAATAAAAGTGATGTAGAAGGAACATACCCCCGAAAATATGCCGTTTTCCATCAACTTTCCTACAAACCTACCAAAAACCTCTCTATCGGCGTGTTTGAATCTATCATTTACAATCCTTATCAGCCCAATGGAAAACGGGGTTTTGAGTTGCAATATCTCAATCCTATCATCTTTTTTCGGGCAGCAGAGCAGGCTTTGGGCAGTCCCGACAATGGCTTGATTGGTTTTACAGGAAAATATAATTGCTTCCAACATTTCCAGTTTTATGGGCAGTTTTTGATAGATGATTTCAAATTTTCTGCTTTCAAAAAAGGCGTGCTTGATACACATAAATTGCCGGGTTATCGCCAAGATAAAACCGCTTATCAAGTGGGAATCAAGTACATAGATGTCTTAAATGTGCCTACTTTGGACATGCAAATAGAATTTAACAATGTGCGCCCCTATACTTATCAACATTTTAATGCTACGACAAATTACTCGCAATATGGGCAGTCTTTGGGCTATGGCTTTGGAGGAAATGCCCGAAATTTGGAGATAAATGTCAATTATCATCCTTTTCCCAGATGGAATTTTCAAGGCTCTGCCTTGCGTGGGCAAAAAGGCAATGACCTCAACGACAAAAATACGGGCGGAAATATAAACAGCGTTTATAGCGAATCGCTGCCAAAAAGCCCTATAAATGACCTATATTATGGCTATTATGTGGGTTTTGGCGACAAAATAAATATAACACAACTCTATGGCAGAATCTCTTATCAACTTTTTGACACAGATATTTATGCAGAAATAGAAGGGCGTTATCGGCAGGAAAATGCCTATAAGTCGCTGAGTGTTTGGGGTGGTTTGCGGATGAATCTGCCACAAAGAGCGATGAGATATTGAGTTTTATCTCAAAAAAATCGTATATTTGCCCCAAACAAACAATATTATGGACATACGCTATTCGCTCAATTTTCAAACCTTTTCGCTCATCAGAGAAGAAAGGCGTATTTATGTAGATAAAACTGCTCTCATTTACGAATTAGTAAAAGAAGGGGCAGGAAAAGCCTATTTCCTTTCCCGTCCTCGCAGGTTTGGTAAATCTCTACTAATCAGCACTTTATCCTCCATTTTTAAAGGACATCAGCATCTCTTCAAAGATTTGTGGATACACGACAAAATCGAATGG
>JAYUZN010000639.1:0-2170 GCA_043751755.1 Bacteroidota bacterium
AATCAAGACATTAAGGAGTTTCAGATAAAGGAACTTGTAGAAAAAAATAAGATTTCCGAAAACCTTTTGCTTGACATTGCGAACCTTGTTTGCGGCACAACTATAGGCATTTTGCAGCATCCGCATTTCAAAAAAAGAAACAAATGGAGCGGCATGGAGCCGATAATTCCTGAGTTTGACTACCTCATTATTGATGAAAGTAGCAAGACTACTTTTCAGGAATTTTTGGTGCCTGCCCTTTATGCCAAAAAATGGATATTAGCGGGAGATGTCATGCAGTTGTCGCCGTTTACGGATAGGGCAGAAATCGTGGCAAATTTGGAAAAGATTGTAATAGATAAAAAAAATAACATAGCTTTGCCGCAAGAATGTCAAGAAGCCATTTTTTATTTATACAAAATAAAAGAAAGTCTGTTTTCAAAGAACAAATTTATTGTTCCTGTAGCAGAAAAAGTAATGGAATATATTATTTCCGAACTTGAACAAGGCAGAATCAAAGATTTTGACAAAAAATTAATCTGTTTTATTGCTCAAAAAGAAAAAGAAATAACCACAGAAAACCTATTTTCTTGCACTGCTACAAGCATCAACACTTTGGCACTTGCTGCAATAGATATTATTTTTGTAGAACGCAATGAACTAAGCAAAATCCTGCCACAAATGCCTGAAACGCATATTGTTTTGCGCGACAAAAGTTGGGAAAGTTCGCAACATGCTTTTTCACACAATCATTATCAAGTTAATCATAAATCCTTCTATTTCAAGGAGAAAGGGCGAGAATATAAAGATAGTTTTGAGATAAAAAAAGAAATAGATATGTTTTTAACAGAGAAAAATTGGGCAGAAGAAATCGCTTGGCGCATTGATAGAGAGCATCAATTAAGATTGTTAGATAAATCTAAAATTACAAACTATCAAAAAGCCGTTGAAGCCTTATTGCCCTATTCTTTTGACAAAAAAGTCGTAGAAAATGAAATCAATCAAATTGCAGCTATGGCTTTTCCGTCTATTTTGGAGTCTTTGGTTCAAGGCATACAAGGGCGAAAAACGAAGCATGAAACGACTATTTCTAAGGGTTTTGGCTTTGTAGAGTTGTTGAGCAGAAGAAGCATTTTGAAATATCAACACAGGATGCATCCCGATATTTCGGCTTTTCCGAGGCAGCAATTTTATAAAGAAAGTGAGGCTTTATTGGATTTGTCGCAGCCGAAAACCATGTATGAATTGCGAGAGTGGACATATAAACGCTATGTTAAACGCAGTATTTGGATAGATGTGAAGGGCGAAACAAGGCGAAATTACAACGAAAAAGAAGCAGAAGTCATGCTCAAAGAATTGAAATGTTTTGGAGAATATGCCAAATATAACACACAACCTGAAGGACATGATTGGGAAGTTGCCTGCCTTACTTTTTACAAAGGACAGGAAACTAAAATACGAGAAAGATTGCGACAACTTACAGGAAATGACAACAGTTTTTCTAATTTTGTGTGGCATTTGGGAGCGATAAAAATAAATATAAAACTGCATAATGTCGATAAATTTCAGGGACATGAGGCAGATATTGTGTTTCTTTCTATGGTTCAAACAAAACGAGACGGCTTTTTGGACAATCCGAATCGCCTAAATGTAGCTATCACACGCGCCAAATTTCAGTTGGTTATTTTGGGAGATTATCATTATTTTGCCGAAAAAAGCCGTTCAGAAGACTTAAAAGAATTAGCTTTTAAAACCATTATTCATACCTGATTTCATGCAAACTATTTTACAAAAAACACTCACTTTACACACAGCAACGGCTTATCTCATTTTTGAGAGAGAAACGGAACGCCCTGATATTCAGGAATATCTGCAAGGAAAAACCTTCAATAATCCTTTGATAGAAGAAAGGGTACAGGCTTATTTGAAAAATATAGGTCTCTTAGATGACCGATGTCAGCATACAAAAAAGGGCTACGAAGCCCAAAAAACAGGCAAAATTTTTGTACGAGAAGAAGGAAAATACAAAATTTGGTTTACCGAAAAAGATGAACATTTTGGGGATAAAATATTTTATTTCAAAAGAGTAGAAGCAAGGCATGAGTATAAAGAAGTGCAGAAATTGGATATTTCTTTTGAAAAAGAAGGGCATTATTTTTTGCCGCCTGCCAAAGAAAAAGATACGTTTTGT
>JAYUZN010000640.1:0-1789 GCA_043751755.1 Bacteroidota bacterium
TTGGGAGGAAGCGAAAAAACACAACGAAGCCATTGAGAAATTACACAGCAGGGAGCTATTGAGAGATTGCAAAGCCTGTGTGGTGAACAGCGAAGTTACCTATCAGGTAGGCATAGGCGAAATCGCAAAAGCCTTAGAAATGGCGATTCCGATTCTCAACGGGGATTTGTCCTGCCGTTCTGTGCCGCACACTACGTATAGGCGGTTTATCCCCGAATTGGTTTTGCTGAATAAACAGGAGGAGGCAATGGAAATGGCAACAAAACTATTGGATTTGATAGACCCGACAGACCGAGATGACTTTGCTAAAGGCTATACTTTGTTGGGTTTTATGGGAATTACAGGCAATTTTACCAAAGGAATCGCTTTTTTTGAAGAACATTTTGCGAATGCTTGGGCAGTTCGTTCCAAATGGAGTAAATTTCATTTTTACCTACATGCTCGCCTGTTTTTCTCCCAAATGAAACAAAAAGCTGAAAATGAATCCATTAGCCTCAAACTTCCTGCAAAACACCCTTTGTTTCAGGCAGAAAATAACTATACTTTTGAGCGTCTTTTGGCGTGGTTTGATAAGGAAATTGCGGAGATAGAAGGGGCTTTTAATGCCCGAAACGGGAATGATTATTTCACAAAAAAGAGAAAATATGTGTATAGTTTGGCAAATTATGCAAAGGAAATGACTTTTTAAGGCTTATAACGCGTTTTGCCACGAATTACACGAATTAACAGCCCTAATTCGTACAATTTGTGGCTATAAAAACATTTTTTCCGTAAGTCCTAATATTTATACTTTGAACATACGCTTTATGATAAAAAAAATACGGCATATTTTATTATTTTTTGTAACAACAAGCATTTTTGCCCAAAATACGCAAACCATTCGCGGCAAAGTCATAGATAAGCAGACGCTTTCCCCTTTGCTTTCGGCTTCTGTATTTATTACACAACAAGCCGATTTGGGGACACTTACTGACGAAAATGGCGTTTTTTCGATTGAAAATGTGCCACTTGGACGGATTTCTGTTACTTGCGAATACATTGGTTATGAGGCGTTTGTGAGTGATGAACGAATTGTAAATGCTGCAAGAGAATTGGTGTTTGACATAGAATTAACGCCAGGGCAGGTAAGTACAAATGCCGTTACGATTACGGCAAATAAAAATGCGTATGAGGCGTTGAATCAATTTTCGGTGGTGAGCGCAAGGTCATTTTCGGTAGAAGAAACAGAGCGGATTCCTGCGGGCATCAACGACCCTGGCAGAATGGTGCTGGCATATCCGGGCGTAAAATCAGGCTCAAATGATGTGTTAAATGACATTGTTGTGCGGGGAAATTCGCCTTTTGGGGTGCAATGGCGATTAGAAGGCATAGACATTTCTAATCCCAATCACTTTGGCAGGTCGTATGGGTCGGGCGGAGGGATTACCGTTTTTAGTGCGCAGTTGTTGAGTAGGTCAGACTTCTCAATGGGCGCATTTTCAGCCGAATATGGCAACGCACTTTCAGCGGTTTTTGACATGAAATTTCGCAAAGGAAACATGTTTACCCGCGCAAATCGCTTCCGTTTAGGCATTTTGGGGATAGATTTTGCCACCGAAGGCCCTATCAAAAAGGGGCGTTCTTCTTATCTCATCAATTATCGCTATTCTACTTTGTCTATTTTGTCAAAATTGGGGTTTTATTTAATCGGAAAAAATGTAGTCAATAACTTTCAAGATTTGTCCTTCAATTTGGCGTTTGATGACAAAAAAGGGAAAAATACTTTTACCATTTTTGGCATGGGAGGACC
>JAYUZN010000641.1:0-7026 GCA_043751755.1 Bacteroidota bacterium
ACAAAACGGGATACATTTTGCCAATTAATATGATATTATCCCCTTTTCATTTTATTCATTTTCTAAACGGACTGCATTGAGCGGACGCTTGCACCAGCGTTCCTCCTTAAAAAGTATTGTTAATTTTTAGTAATTGAAGTTGCACAAAATCATCAGCCAAATGCGCAAAATCATTGTCCGTACTCAATAAAGTGAGTCCATAAACAGAAGTTGTAGCTGCTATCCAAATATCGTTTTTGCCCATATTTCGGGCAGAAACCTGCAAGGGTAAAGTTGGGTGTTTCCCTTGGCTAAAAGCATCAATTTCTGCATAACAATTCACAATTTCTTCTGTGTGAATGTCCGCAATAAGG
Source organism: Bacteroidota bacterium (assembly GCA_043751755.1). Classification (GTDB taxonomy): domain Bacteria; phylum Bacteroidota; class Bacteroidia; order J057; family J057; genus JAAFHL01. The sequence goes on from JAYUZN010000641.1 coordinate 354, forward strand.
AAACGCTGAAAGAGTTTTTCTAATATTTGCAAGCGGTTTTTTGCCCACTTTCTTTGAAGGGCAATTGCTTTTATTTCGCCAACAGTTACGACAGAAATGAGTACCTCCGATTCATCACGAATAAATTTTTCCGCCAACTTTCCCATTTCATCGTCTCTCACAAGATGAATAAGAATATTTGTGTCTAATAAATATGCCATAATTTATATTAAAGCAATAAGTTCTTCGGCGGTTTCCGTTATCGCCAATTTTGTTCTCAACGCGCAAAATTCTTTCCATGAAAAGCCCTTATAATTTTGTTCTGCTGCAATCTGCCCCAAGTTAAGCCCTTTTCGCAAAGGTTTTACTGCATTATGATAAGCAGGTACCTCCTCTTTCAGGTCCTTTTGCATAGCAAGCTGCACCATTTTTTGCAATATTTGTGGGCTATCTAATTGCATGATGAGGTATATCAGTTCGTATTTTTGTGTTTCTAAATTTTGCATAAACAAATATTAATCAAAGTTCTGTGGTACAAAGATAGTGTTTTTTCTTTAATATAAAGCAAGTGAAAAGGGTGGCGCACTTAGCGCAACAGCTATAATTATTCTCATCTGCCCAACTCTATACGCCCTCAAAGCAACAACCTCGTCTCCAAAATATCCCTAAATTTCCGCAAAATGGCAATGATTTTCAATAAATGTTCCCTTTTTGTGCAATCAAAAATCTCTGATACACAATAGGTTTTGCTTTCCATTACCACAAATACCCATTGTTTTCCGATAACTTCGCAGCCATACAAAGGCGTTTCTTTCGGGTTTTTTACCTGCGCAATCAAAAATGCCTCTAACAACTGCGCCATAGGCTCACCGCCCCCCTTATCCCCCCATTTTTGGGGGGATAAGGGGGGCGATTGGGGTTTGTATTCTTGAAAGTGAAAATAACACTCCTCCATAATATTTTTGAAGCCCCTTGCCACCACAAAATCAGCCCTTACACTCAATTTTGTTTGATTGATAGTAGCTGACATTCTTTTCTCAAAAAAGCCTACATAGCCCTTATCTTCCGTACTCATCAAGCCGCCGAGCTTTAATATGTAAGTAATAAAATACATTTTCAAGTCTTCTTCACTCCAAAAACTCACATTTTCAAGCCCTTCTTGGTAGATATTTTCAAAAACTTGCGCCTCAAAAGGCGTAAAAATAAGTTCAAGCGTGTCTAACCACTCCTGCATAAGCGGCGTTTGAATCCCGCCAATTTTCGTCAAGTGAAAATGACGCATCAACTCCGCTTCTTTCCATTCTTTAGCTGCCATAATTGATAAATATTAGTTTTAAACTGCAAAGATACAGAACAAAATGCAAATATAGGAGTTTTGTTTGGTGGAATTAGGCTAAAAAGTGTATCTTTGTGGCATTTTCAAGGGCTTTTGTTAAAAATTATGCAAAAAATAATCGTTAAACATTTTCGGCAAATAACCTTTGCGGAAGTGGAAATAAAAAAGATTTTGTTTCTGATTGGAGAACAAGGAAGTGGCAAAAGTACGCTTGCTAAGTTGATTTATTTTTTTAAATCGCTAAAAGAGGATTTTTCTACTATCATTTATAATTATAAAAACTTTGCAGAAGATAGGAAAGAAGAAGCAGGAGACATTTGGATGAATATTTTTCTTGCAGAAATCCCCAAAAAATTTGAACAATACTTTGGCTCAATAACAGAAATGCAAGATGATTTTGAAGTCCTTTTTTATTATCGATTTGTAGAAGCTAATTCTGTTGAAAACAGATGGTTACGAATTTATAAATCAGCTGGAAAGTATAATATAGCTGCTACTTTTGGGAATTATTTAAGAGAAATGACCCAGACATTGCAATCTTTAACAGAAGTCCTATATCAGCAAAAAGGGAGTTCTGCCAGCGATTACAAAATGCTTGAAAAGGGAAAAAAGCGTTTTATAGATGAACTCATAAATGGCTTATTCTATGAAGATTATAATACGTCAATGTTTTTTCCGTCAGGCAGAAATATTACTGTTTCTTATCCCAAACAGTTTCAAGGTTTTTTTTCAGGAAATTTGTATAGCTCTCATAATCAGTCTGTTGATATAGAACTTATGAAGTCCTTTATGCTTCATACCGATTTTTTGTATGATTATTATTCAGGCAGTAATTTTGATTCCAAAATATCCCATAATTCAACTAATCCTATTTCTGCTCCTATCTTAGCTTTTTTTCGCCAACATGCAGCCTACATTTTGCAAGGAAAATATGAAAATATAGGCGGAAATGAAAAAATAAGCTACGCCAATAACCAATCTATTTCGCTCAATATTGCATCTTCTGGACAACAAGAAGCCATTAGAATTATTCAAGATTTGTTTTATTTATTGTTAGAAAATCAAAAATCTTTTAGGGTAATTGAGGAGCCTGAAGCGCATTTATATCCCAAAGCGCAAAAAATGCTGATAGAATTGATTGCTTTGATTGTGAATAAAACAGAAAGTCAAATCATTATTACTACGCATAGCCCCTATACTTTAAGCATTCTCAACAATCTGTTGATGTATTCTATTGTGTGCCAAAATAAACCAAATGCAACAGATAACATTGCAGAACATTTCGGTGCAACTGAGTTAGATGCAGCAAATAACGAAAAAATAAACTTGCTTCGCAGTCAAGTTCAGGCATACACACTGAGTATTCATGACGAAAATTATTGCACTTCTATCATAGATGCAGAAACGGGCTTAATAGGTGAAAACTATTTAGATGCAAATACAGAAGAACTTAACAATGATTTTAATGTGTTATATACATTAAATTTTCAAAATTAAAAAATTATGCTTCACAGATTTATTTTCGATTTAAAACGGGATTTTAGTCAGTACACTTTTACAGAAAGCATTTTGAAAGGGCAACATTTATTCATCTATGACACAAGTAATTTAACAGAAATGATTGATAATGAGCCAGCAACAAGGCATTTCAAAATCATGCAATCCGACCCGGAAAATGAAGTTGTGCATATTTGTATTGATGGCGATTTTATTCCAAAGCATGATTCTCAAAGCCTTGCTTTTTTTGGTATAAGACCAGATTGCCTTGTTTTCGATAAAAACAAGTTTATTTGTTTGGAATTAAAAGTAGAACAAGAAGATGCAACATGGGAGAAAGAAGATTCAAAATGGAAAAAGTTTTTTGAAGGCGCAAGACAGATATTGGCGTTTATAAAGTATTTGCGCGTAAATCAATTTGAGGTAAAAAACTATTATTCAACCCTATATGGCATTATTTGTATGCGTTTTGAGCCGAATTTTTCCATTAACAATAAAAGTAATGCCCAACGAAATGTGCAATTATTCAAGATTTCTACAGAATTAAGCTTTGAAATCAAGCCACACAATCATTTGCATGATTTTCTTTTTTAGAATCGTTCTAAAAAGCGTATCTTTGCGCATTATTTCACGCAGATTTTCACAGATTTAACCGCAGATTTTCGCAGAAATAGGTAGGTTTTTCAATTTCCAATTTTCATTTCTCATTTTTCATTTCCATACATGTCGCTTTTCTCCACAGATAACACAACATTTTCGCATACACAAAGAGGCATTGCCAAGGCTGCCCTTCCTGCCCTCCCCTACCCTACTACGAAGTCGGAGGAATGGAAATTCACGAGTTTGAAGGGGATTTTGGACACAAAATATGAAATTCCTACGTCAAATACTTCCAAAAATGTAGCAATTTGTTGTATTCCCAATTCAGATGCACATACCTTGTTATTTGTAAATGGGAAATTCCATTCTGCTTGTTTGAATAGCAAGGAAAAGGAAAAATTTGTGCTAAAAACTTGGCAGGAATTGGACGAAACAGACAAAAAACACATAGAATCCTATTTTTCAAGCAATATTTCTCCGAAAAAAGACATTTTTACGGCTTGGAATACAGCCTATTTTGAAGAAGGGGTGTATATTTGTGTGCCAGAAAAAACGGTCATAACAACGCCCATTCATATTCAACATTTGACAGATTCGGCAGAAAATATCGCATTTCAACATAGAAATTTGGTGATTGTAGGCAGAGAATCTTCGGTAAAAGTGATTGAAACACAGCATAGTACGGGCAAATCGCATACTTTATGCAATGCAGTTACGGAGATTTTTGTGGGAGAACAGGCAAGTATAGAATATATCAAAATTCAGGCAGAAGGCGATAAGGCTTCGCATATAGAAAGTACGATTCTGACCCAAAAAGGGAAAAGTAAAGCTATGTTATTTGCTTTTTCGTTTAGCGGCGAAGTGGTCAGAAATAACTTAACCGTTAATTTGGAAGGCAAGCATATTGAAAGCAATTTGTATGGTTCGTATTTGCTTTCTGGTTCGCAACATGTTGATAATCATACAGAAGTGCATCACAAACAGCCCAATTGTTACAGCAATGAATTGTACAAAGGTATCATCAAAGATACGGCAACAGGTGTTTTTAATGGGAAAATACATGTATATCCTGATGCGCAAAAAACAAATGCCTATCAATCCAATCGGAATATTTTGTTGTCAGATGGGGCAAATATTTATACAAAACCGCAACTCGAAATCTATGCAGATGACGTGAAATGCTCGCATGGGGCTACTACGGGACAGATGAATGAGGAGGCTATGTTTTACCTGCAAGCAAGGGGAATTTCTAAAGAAAATGCACGAAATCTGCTTATCAATGCCTTTGCAGCAGAGGTTACAGAGCATATTTCGGTGGAGTATGTGCAGAAATATGTGGTGGATTTGATAGAAAAGCGGTTTTGAAAATTTGTTGAGACCTTAATTTAGTTCATTAATTTATTATAATATAGAATATGATTGAAGCATTAATCAAGCGACTAAAGATTGGCGATAGAATTGCCATACGCACAGCAGAAGCCACTTTTACAGGGGTAATTGATGGGTTTGAAGACGGCTGTATTGTCTTAATCACAGATGCGGGCGATATAGAATTTATCGCAACTGACCTCATCAAAGGGGCTTCGGCACAGAAAACCCTACCTACTCCAAAGGTAGAAACGCCTATTCCAGAACCACAACCACTGCCTCCTTTGCCAGAAGTAGTTGAACCGGTTATTCCTCAGAAAGAGGAAATCATTGTTGCGCCTCCCTTAGTTGAAACTGTAGCTAAAGTGGAGCAAGCCCCCGAAGTTGAGGCGGTCAAAACGGTGGATATACCCGAACTTCATACGGAAATTGAAGTAAAAACTGCCTACAAAGCAGGAGACGTAATTCCATTGGAGCTGTTGGAAAAACGGGCAAACAAAAAAGATAAAATGGGCAAACTCACCGAGAAATTGAACAATACGCTCAAATCTCTGTCTGATTTAGCTCCTGTCATTGCGCCTGAAATGGAAAGAGAAGGCAAAAAAATGGTTCCTGCAAATGGAAACATTAATGCCTATACTTCTGAAAGAGAATTTGGATTTATTACGGATAAATCGGGTAGGGATATTTTCTTCGGTTTTAGCGATATTATTGATAGAAATTTGGCAAATTCCCTCATAGGGCAAACCAAATATGCGACTATTCCGGTCTTATTTTCGGCTGGCAAAAACAAAAAAGGGGCTAAGGCTATTTTTATTCACAAGCCCAAAACAGTAGACCAGATTATCGAAATCGCAAAGGAGTTTTTTCACGAAAATCAATATGACATTGCTTTGGCTTTGGTAGGGCAAATCCTTGACGTTTATCCTACGAGTTTTGTTGCGAGTCAACTCAAAGAAGATATAGAAATGGAACAACAAGCTGCGCCATCGCCTTTTTATTTTGAAGCAAAACATACGCACTATTTGCGCAAAAATTATATGGTAGCCTCCCCCGTAGCTGGCGCAGAGCTACCTCAAATGGAAGAAAAAGTGGAAGAGAAAGTGGAAGAGAACGTAGGAAATGAGGAAGCAGCAAACGAGCATGTAGCGAGCGAGGAAGCAGCAAATGAGGAAGCAAAGAATGAAATTGTAGCGAGTGAGGAAGCTGAAATCAAACATGAATAGGGAAAATATAAGGATTTAGCAATAATATCAGCATTTAGCGGGTGGCGCACTTTTTAAAAGTGCGCCGCCCTTATATTTCAGGAATTTTATCCCATTTAAAGGATAACTCACGTTTAAATTATATGCCAAAATCAAAATCATTTTCGCAGTGGAGCATAGAAGATGCTGTAGAAGAGTTTGGGCTGACCGTAGACTATACAGGAAAAGGAATAGAGTACTGGATTGATAATAAAGAATTTATAACAGAAGAAGAGGCAGAAAAACTTGCCCCTTTACGCGCAGAACTTATCAATCATATAACGCTTTGGAATGAATTAGAATTGGAAATATTTTTTATTTCTCCCTTATTGGCAATGCTCAATATGAAAGACATTGGCGTTCAGGCTTTTATAGAAAGAGAAATAAGGGCTACAGTAGATGATTGGGTCATAAGTGGCGAAGTAGATTGGATTGTGGCAAAGGGTTTTGGCAAACCTAAAGCTCCGTTCTTCTGTTTAAAAGAGTTCAAAAAGGCTAAGAATTCGTCTAATGACCCTGAAGGTCAATTGGTTGTTTCTATGTTAGCTGCACAAGAAAAAAACAAAATCATGTACCCTAACAGCCCATTTCCTGTGTATGGTGCATATCTTTTGGGACGAGATTGGACATTTTGCGTGTTGCAAGAACG
>JAYUZN010000642.1:0-8349 GCA_043751755.1 Bacteroidota bacterium
GTGCATTGAAAGGTGTTTTGGGCAAAAAGAAGCCTTGTTCCTGCAAAAAAAAGTAGGAAAAAATATTTTTTCATGGTGAGTTTGTGTTGTTTGGCACGCAGATGTGCGCACATTTAGGCAGATGTCGCAGATGCAAGGTTTGTTATCTGCGACATCTGTTTTCATCTGCGAAAATCTGCGTGAAATAAAAGATTATTTTCCCATAAATTTGCCTGCCGCATCATACATTGCCTCCATTTTCTTTTTGTTGAAGACGATTTCTGCCTCAAAGATATTCCCTTTTTTGGCAGTTTCGATAAAGGTAGCCTCTTTGATAACGCAGCCTTTGTAGCGAATTGCCAAGTCATCTTTGACGCTTTGTGGCAGTTCTGCAAGCGGAATTTCCTTTTCGGTCTCTAACCAAGTGCCATCTTCGGCAAAATTAGCAGACATTTCTACGCCTTCTACGACGAAGTTCGCTTCGTATTCTTGGGCGGATTCTTTTTGCCATTTTATGGTGTTGGCAGTGGGAAATTTGGCGGCAAAAGCCGTTTTGATAGCCGCAGGAACGGGGATAGCTTGGCAGGAAAAGATGCCAAAGAAGCCCCAAATGCAGAGAAGAAAAACAAGGAATTTTTGCATAAATAGTGTTTATACGACAAAGGTAGGCAAAGGCTTGTTTTGTTGTATGGGTTTAAGGGAAATTTAAGGATTAGCGCATTACAAGTAGCATTGATTCCTCATTTTCATTCCACTCTTTTTTCGCATATTTTCAACAAATAACACAAAGTATTATACAATTTTGGCAAGTCATCTACGGAGATATTCGCACTATGTTGTGTAAAAACATCTCCAAAAAGCTGCCCAAATTCCCAGTTGCCCCCATTGCTTACAATGCCATAAATGGGCTTATCGTCCTGATTAAGCAGTTGAGCGGTGCGCATTTGTACCACACATTGCCCCCATCCTTCGTCAAAATTATCCTTTTTTGCTTCTATCATGACCAAAAAAGGCAAGTCCATTACACGTCCCAAATGAGAGCGTTTGGCAATAATATAGTCAGGAATCCCCGAATTTTCCGCATCTTTTCCAATCCCTTTATGACTCCAAAGTAAGAGTTTTGTCTTAAAATTTTTCCATACAGACCTCAAAATGGGAAAAATAATCATTTCACAAATAGAAGCCTCTGAAACCTTATAAGGCATTTCGGTCATATTAAAATGCAGGTCTTCTATAAGTGTTTGAGGAACAGCTACCTGCTCGTCAATAGGCGGAAAAAGTATTTGACTATTTTCCTGAATATTGAAGTGAATAAGTGCCGATTCTAAGGTCTTAAAAGTGCTAAAACTTGCCATGTTTGTATTCGTTTTGAGGCACAAAGATACACAATTTTTTGGGGTTTCACGCAGATTTTCGCATTTTCTCACCACTAAGGCACGAAGAAACACGAAGTAATCTGGTAAAAGAATGCATCTAAGCCACACCTTTTCTTTCTTAGTTTCCTTTGTGCCTTAGTGGTAAATTGTAAGGTTATTCTTTTCGTGTTCCTTACTCCAAAATAATCTCCTTTTTTGACACTGCCATTCCCGTAAATCCGCCTATAAAATCCTTGTTTCTGACCGTAAAAGGAATGGGATACATGCCTGTAAAGGGATTAGGTGTGCCTTTATTCGCATTGATTCCTTCCCAAAACTCGTAGGAAGGTTCGGAAATAGAAATCAAATAATAAGAAAGGGTGTCGCCCAAAGAATAGCGCGTGAACCGCAATTCGTTTCTGTAAACGCCGTTTATGGTTTTGTCGTCATGCAAGCGATATTTCGCCACATCTGCCCAACCCCTTGGCAATGAGCGACTTGTGGTGTCATAAAGGTCTATGTAGCGATTGCCCCTTTCTATCTCATCATTATAATGTATCGTAATTTGGGCGTATTGCTTTGTGCCATCTGTCTTTTTTTCGTAGGAAATGCTGTCTAATGCTACGATTTTGGGAATATAAGTAACAGAAGTATCTTTTTTCCCTTCGGAATCAATTACAAGCCGATAATATTTTTCCTCTTTGCCCAATAAAGTCAAAGTAGCATCTGTATAAAAGCCCAAATTTGCCGTAACAAAGTTCGGAATTGCCGTTTCTGTAAGCGAACGAAGGCTGTTTTCGTCCCAAATATAGCCGCTATCTGTGGTTTTTGTACCTTCTGTTATAGACACATTTGCGCCATGCACAGGCAGAATTGTCGTATTTGTATCGCTATAATCTTTTGATTTTGAGAGCAATACATAATTCAACTCGGGGTAGGCTGTGTTTATATATGCCTCTACTACAATAGGATTTTCGCCATCTGTGGGAAAATCAAGCTTTATTTCTTTTTGGCAAGAAATAAGGAGAATGGGGAGAATGTATAATATTTTTTTCATGATTGTGTTGTGTTTCACGCAGATTTTCGGATTTCGCGCAGATTTTCGGATTTCGCGCAGATTTTCGCAGATAGAGGACGCAGATTTTTACAGATTAAGAAAAATTTGCGAAAATCTGCGGTTCAATCTGCGTGCTAAAAAAAACCTGCTAAAAAGAAAAATCAGTTGCTATGTCGAAATTAAATAATTGGAGAGCCTCTTTAATAACAACTGGTGCATATCCGCTTCTATATAGCCCAATCTCCCACTCATTTGCGAGGCAGAAATAATGGCTAAAAAACTCAACCTAATGAGGGAATCGCTACGCAAACGATTTTGGTTATTTGCGACTAATATTTCGTCAAAACCTGAAATTTCTTGGTGTAATTGTGTAGAAATGCCACATACCAAAAAATCATCAAAGGTTGGCATTTTCTTCAAAACCAATAAAGGGCGAAATTTCACTTCCCCATCTCTTTGTGGAATGGGAGCTAATATAATGTCTTTTATTTCCATATTTCATTGAATATCAGATAATTGATATGCTTCTTCTTCTTCACTAAAAGCAGCTGATATACCCTGCAAAGAATAGGTATTCCATGCCTGTTTTTCTTGTGCTGCTTGGAGGTCAAGCATTTGCTGTAAATAATTCATCAAAAAATCCTGAACCCTGCGATTAAATGCCAATTGCTCTCCCACAGGTAGTGAAACATACACTTCATATAAGTCTTGAGCCGTTTGCATGATGATTGTGTGCGTAAAAATGTGAATACAAAGATAGGAAAATTTGCGAAATTTCTCAAAACAATTTGTGTTATTTCGCGCAGATGAACGCAGATAAGAGCCGATTTCGCAGATGAAACTAAAACAGACAAACCCCAACATCTGCGCTATCTGCCACATCTGCTCAACTCTGCGTGCTAAAAAGAACCTGCTAAAAAGAAAAATTCCACGAAACCGAAGGAATCGCAGGAAAAATCGCCAATTTCTTCGCCACAGGCTTGTTTGTCGTTTTGTCCGTATCCAAATACACAAAATACGGATTCAGATGATTGTAGAAATTATACACGCCAAACACCCAATTCGATTTGTATTTACGTGCCTTTTTGGGCTGTGGCGTATAAGTAAAAGAAATATCTCCCCGATGATATGACGGCGCATGAACATTATTTATTTTTGAATAATAATCCACCGTCAAAGGCTGCGTTTGCCCCGAAAATGAGCTATAATAGTCAAAACGTTTGGTAGGCAAAGTTATCCAATTGCCTGAAGAATAGACAAATACAAGCGAACCAGACCATTTTGGGCTAAAAACATGATTTACCGTAAAGGAAACATCATGCCTTCTATCGTAGCGCGAAAAGAACGGTTTTCCTTCGTTCAAAGCAGCAAATTGATGAATTGTTTTTGACCAAGTATAGCCAACCCAGCCTGTCGTTTTGCCCGTACTTTTTTTCAGAAAAAACTCTACTCCATACGATTTTCCTTTTCCTTGCAACGTGTAAGCATCTAAGTCTGTATTGAAAACCAAAGGCATTCCAGGGCGAAAAGTCGTGAGATTTTGCAGGTCTTTGTAGTAAATTTCTACCGAAGTCTCATAGCCATTGTCCGCATAATTGCGAAAATAGCCTATATTAAATTGGTCGGCGCGCTGCGGCTTTGCAGATTTTGAAGCAGGCAACCAAACATCAGTAGGCGCAATCGAGCCTGTAACGGTCGCTAACTGTACGTATTGATAGTTGCGAGAATAGGCAGCCTTGACCGAAGAACGCTTATCAAGGCGATAAGTCGTAGCAAAACGCGGCTCAAAACCTGTATATTTTGCCGTAGCATCTTTTTGTAAACTAAACAAAGAATAGCGCAAACCGCCTGTAAGGGCTAATTTTTCCGTAACATTCCAATCTGCCGCAGCATATAACGCCCCTTCATGCGCATATTTTTTGGGGATTTCGGTCAAAATTGGCAAGCCTGACTGTTCTCCCGAAGCAATGCCAGGGCTAAAAGTATGATAATTGTACTGCCCACCCCAACGAATTATCGCCTTTGAAGTAGGAAAATATTGGTAATCGTGGCGCACAATAATGTCTTGAATGCCTGACACAATTTTGGTAGAATTTACGCCAAAAGCTGCATCATAATCAATGTTATATTTGTAATAAGATAGCGTAGTATTACAAAAAAGTTTTTCATTAAACAAGTGATTCCAACGAAAAGCCGCCAATTTATTGCCATAATTTATTGCCACTTTTATGCCAATTGGAATATTCACTTTCAGCACATCTTGCCCAATATAGCCCGAAATATATATGCGATTTTTGGCATTTATAAGGTAATTTGCTTTGAAATTGAGGTCGTAAAAATAGTAAGTATTGCCTTTGTAGTTTTTGGGGGTAAACAAAGTGGCTGCATCTATAAAACTCCTTCTGCCCGAAACAATGAAACTGCCTTTGCTCATGCCTTTTTTGGGAGAAGAAAGCGGACCTTCTAAGGTCAAACGTCCTGATAATAAGCCGATTCCGCCACTTCCTGCAAACTTCTGATGGTTGCCTTCTCGCATAGAAACCTTCACAACTGAAGCCAATCTTCCGCCATATTCCGCAGGCATTCCGCCCTTGATGACCTCTATATTTTTGACCATATCGCCATTGAAAGCCGACAAAAAACTCGCCAAATGCGAAGGATTGTAAACAGGCGCGTCATCTAACAAAATGAGGTTTTGGTCAGGACTGCCGCCTCGCACATACAAGCCCGAACTGCCTTCATTTCCTTGCTTTACGCCCGGCATCAAAGTAATGCTTTTCAGGACATCTACTTCGCCAAATAAAACAGGAATTTTTTTTATCGTTTGAATGTCTAATTTCGCCCGACTCATCTCATTTTTGACAACATTTTTTTCTATAGATTCCTGATAAACAACTACTTCGGACGTTTGTAAGATAACAGGAACGAGGAAAATCGTAAAAGAACCTTTTTCAACTTTTACATATTTGCTTCGATAGCCAATATAAGAAACACTAATTTCCGAAATGTTATTTGCCGTAGAAAGCGAAAAAAAGCCGTAATCATTGGAAAGTGTACCTTCGTTTATATTTGCGGTATTCCAAATAATGGCAGAAGTCAAGACCTCTCCCGTCAGGCTGTCTTTGACATAGCCACTGATGGTGAATTGATTTTCGGCAAAAAGCTCTGGGAAGCCCAACAAAAAGGCTGTTATAAGTAAAAATAAGCGCATTTTTTATCGTGTAAAAACAATAGTTGTAAAAACATATATACGAAAACCAAAATGAAAAAGATTTGTTTGGTAAGCGTTATAAATATTTTTTTGGAAAAGCTTTTTATGTTTTGTACTTTTGTAGAACAAAAGGAACAAAAATCAAATAACTTGGCGATTTAGTTACAACAGTCATTTTGAGCATTTCTTAGTGCCGTAGGCACGAAATATTTATAGAAAATGGAATTCCCCCCAATTTATTCCGTTTTTCGTGCAAGCACGAAAAACAAGAGAGGGAGCGGGGCATGTTTTTTCCTATAAATATCGCGTCCCTACGGGACTGTAAAATCATCAACTTATTATACGTTTCATTCCTAAGCCCACAAAGGGGGATAAATAACTCATCATTATGCAAAAATATACCTTCAAAGAGTGTACTATCGTCAAACTCAAAAAAGCATTAAAGATTCAACAAGAGGCTTCTCTTTCTCCTCTTGATTATTGGTTATCAATGAGTTATGAATGTAGCGATTTAGAAAAAAAAATTATTGAAACGTATCAAGCGAATCTCATGGAAAATGTGGACGCTTGGAATGAACAAGAGCTTGCCCTTAATTTTATCGGTCCTATTATCGCTTTGGCAGGATTTGGCAGGGAAAAAAACTTTAATTCCTTTTCTGAACGTACTTTGTCGGCTACTTTTGAGGAGATAGAACTGACAGGAAAAGTTGATGGCATGATTGCAGCAGGGAAAGAGGAGCCTGAAACGCCTTATTTTTGCCTACAAGAATATAAGCGTGATACAGACCCCCCCTTTATCCCCCCAATTTGGGGGGATAAAGGGGGGGGAGACCCGAAGGCGCAGGTTCTTGCGGCAATGTTAGTCGCACAAAAATTAAATGGCAGTCAAGAACCCATTTACGGGGCATACGTCAAAGGGAGAAACTGGTTTTTTATGGTGTTAGTAGAAAATAAATATTGTGTTAGCCCTCAATTTGATGCGACACAAGCAGCAGTTTTTGACATTTTTCGGCTCTTAGTAGGGCTAAAATTAATGATAGAAAAAAAATTTGAATAACATTTTATTCCGCCAAATATGAAACATCTATTCATTCTTTGCGTCTCTTTTCTTTCCTTTGCCTTGCTTGCGCAGAAGCCACAGCACACAATCATTTCGGGAAAAATCCTCAATAACACAACTACAGAAGTAAATCTTGTTCATTTCAATCAGTGGGAATGGGAGGATATTATGGTTCAATTGGACAAAAATGGCTTATTTCGCTTTGACCTGCTGTTGACTGAAGGTGCGCAATTTCGCATAGAAAACAGCGAAAATTCATGGGATATGTACTACGAAGCGGGCGACAGCGTGTTTTTGACGTTGCGCGTAGGCTACGAAGATTCTTTGATACAAGCAAGTGGAAAAGGGGCTGCACAGTGCTTGTGGATAGCCGAAAATTTCAAGTGGGGAGCGAAACTGCGCAAGTCGAATAGTGATGCCTTGCCTGCGGAATCTGCCCTTTTTATCGACAGTGTTTATAAAGCAAGGCTTGTTTTTCTTGAAAAATACAGCCTCTTACACCCCGAAGTGAGCGAAGGTTTTAAGCTATATTATCGCCTTGAATATAGATATAGAGCTTATAACAGAAAGCAAATGCTGGCTTTTGCTTATGCTGCCAATCACAAAATAGAGGTAGATAGTGTGCCTGTTCCCAAAAATATGTTTGATTATATGGATACAATCGCGATAAATGTGGACAAATATTGGATTTCGGATACCTATCAAGACATGGTTCGCAGTGTTGTATATCACCATTATCGCAATATTTGCGAAAAGGCAAAGCAAGGAGGGAATGAAAAAGCCTATTCGCCTTTGGAATCCTATCAATTGGCGAAGATGATGATAACGGGTAGGGCAAAATGGAGTACAAGGGCAGAAGTGTTGAATTACTGTTTTCAAACGATGGATAGTTTGATTTTGCAAGAATACAATTCTTTTTTAGCAGAATGTCCTAATCCGGTCATTGTCAAGCGTTTGAAGGCGAGTTTTGAGGAGAAACAAATCATGGCAAAGGGCAAAAATGCGCCTAATTTTACAGCAATAGATTTGCAGGGAAAAACGGTTTCTTTGGCAGATTTTCAAGGACACATTGTTATGTTAGACTTTTGGAGCAGCTGGTGTGGTCCCTGTTTGCATGAGTTGTCGTTAGAAAAAGGACAAAAATTGGAGGAAAAATATGCCGCAAAAGGCATTGTTTTTCTCAAAGTGAATTTAGACATAAAAGAGGAGGCTTGGATTACTACATTAGATAGGCTTTCTATTCGCAATAAAGGCACTCATATACATCAAGCGGGCGATTTTGATAGCCCTGTGGCAAAGGCTTATGGCATTGTGGGCATTCCTACTTATCTCATTTTGGATAAAAAAGGCATAATAGTCGAAAATGTGCCACCTCGTCCTTCTGACCCAAAACTCGCAGAAATCTTAGATAAGTTGTTGGAAAAGCCGTAAAAAGCCATTTTTGGCAAATAATAGCTTTAATTATTCGCCAAAATCCATTTTTTTGTGTATTTTTGGCGAATAATCTACTCCTGTTGTAGATAAAATTACCACAGATTAACACAGATTAATGCTTTCTTTATCTGTGTAATCTGTGGTGACCTAAATAATTGGTTACGTACCAAGATGTAGACCTATTATTTATTGCGGCGGGCTAAAGCCACGCCACAATGAATTTTGATTCGACTAAAGCCCTTTTATGGCATCA
>JAYUZN010000643.1:0-10227 GCA_043751755.1 Bacteroidota bacterium
GTGTTAATTCGTGTAATTCGTGGCAAAATTCGTAAGTCCTGATTTTGTTGCTTTTCTTACTTGAATAAAATAGTGTGGCGCACTTTTGAAATTGCGCCACGCTACAAGCCTCTCCGATTACCACCGCAAATCCCTCTGTTTTACCTCAAAATCCATCGGAATCGTAAACTGCTCCCTTCGCATTGACATGGGTTTGATTTTCGTAACCGTCATAGTCGAAAGTATGGTTTTTTCTCTTTTTACGGTTTTTAAAGGAATGCGCCCGTTCAAACCCGGCACCAAAAAATTGGCTTGCGCACGCTTTTTCTTTGCATACAAAGATACATCTACTCGATATTTGTCGCTGACCCAAAACTGCGATAAAGTACTGTCTGTAACATGCTGATACATCTCACATTCCACCCCCATTATTACCTCTTTTTTGCCCGTAGGCTTCACAGGAGGGCGTTTTGACATAGGCGAAAAGGTGCTATACGCCGAAGTTCTATATGCCCGTTTATTGGACATATCAATGCTGTATTCAAAGTTAGAATCGGCAATAAACATGAATGTTTTGGGGTACATGCCGCCTATCAAATTGATGACATAGTTGTTGTCTTTGACGCGCATTGCCATCTGCGTATTGGGCTGATTTTCTTCTAAAAAGGCTTTTTCTACGCCTGCAATTTCTACTTTGTACTCAAATAAGCCTTCAAAAAACTTGTTTTGAAGACTATCTTGGGCAAAAGAAGCGCAATACCCTGTCAGGGTTAAGAATAAGATGAGATACTTTTTCATAAGAATATGTTAATTTGTAAAAATAATGCAGCTTTTGCATGTTTGTTACAATTTCTACGCAAATTTATCTCCTTTTTTTGGAAAAATGACAAAATAAGTGAAAAGTGTGTAGGAATGGTTATCTTTGGCGCGCAGATTTGCGCAGATGAAAGCAGATAACGCAGATAAGTATATAGAAATTGCGTTTATTTCATCTGCGACATCTGCTCATATCTGCGTTCATCTGCGAGAAACCAAAATACACAATGAAATTATATCCGATAGAAACAGGGCGTTTCAAATTAGACGGGGGCGCAATGTTTGGCGTTGTGCCAAAACCGATATGGCAGAAAACAAATCCCGCAGATAGCCAAAATCGAATAGAGATGGCGATGCGTTGCCTATTGATAGAAGATGAGAGCCGTTTGATATTGATAGACAATGGCTTAGGGCATAAATATACGGAGAAATTTAAGGGCTTGTATGAGGTAAATCATGAACATAGTAGCCTTCAAAAGTCCTTAGATGCGCTGGGATTTAGCCCTGATGACATCACAGATGTGATTTTGACGCACCTGCATTTTGACCATTGTGGTGGCAGTACGGCTTGGAATCCGATGAAAGAACGGCATGAATTGGTGTTTGAAAATGCCATTCATTGGGTGCAAAAAAAGCATTTGGAATGGGCTTTGAAGCCTAATGCAAGGGAAAAAGCCTCTTTTTATGCCGAAAATATCTTGCCTATTGTGGAAAGTGGTAATTTGAGAATGTTGGACGGAGAAACGGAGCTTTTTCCGAATATTGCCCTCAAAGTCGTAAATGGGCATACAGAAGCGCAGCAGTTGCCTTTTATTTTTTACAAAGAAAAACAAATCCTGTTTGTAGCAGACTTGTTTCCGAGTGCGGGACATCTGCCTTTGCCCTACGTTATGGGCTATGATACGCGCCCTCTTTTGACTTTGGAAGAAAGAGAACGGATTTTGCCGCAATTGGTGGACGAAGAAATCATTATTTTCTACGAACACGACCCTATAAATGAATGTGGAACGGTTATTCGCAATGAAAAAGGAGCTTATACGCAGGGGATTTCGTTGAAATTGGGGGATTTGTAGGCGCACTTTTTTCTTTTTACCGCAAAGTTCGCAAAGGAACCGCAAAGAACGCAAAGGAATAGCTTAGTGTGGCGCACTTTTGAAAAGTGCGCCACGCTAAACCGAACTTCAAACTCTCATTTATTCCTTCACAAACTTCTCGGTCATAACCCTTTCGCCTATTTTGGCAGAAAGGAAATAGATGCCTTGTGAAAGCCCAACAATTGATACAACTTGCACATATCCTCCATCCACAATAGCAGCTTCCCATTGCATCAACGTTTTCCCTAACATATCGAAAATGACAAAATGTATCTTTGCCTCTTCATTAGTCGAAAACGAAATATTCAAATCTGTCGAAGCAGGATTAGGATAAATACCTATCACATTCAGGGCTAATCCCTTAATCAAAAAACAATCCGAAGTATCCAAACAGGCATTATTCGTAACGATTACCGCATATCTCCCATTTACAATAGGATTAAAAGTCTGCGCTGTTGCGCCTTCAATAGGCAGATTTGTATTACAATCTATCCATTGATACGTCGCATTTACATTATTTACAGTGAGGCTTGTATCATTTTGGCTTACTGTAGGGTTGGGGACTACTGTTAGGATAAAAACAGGCGTAGTATCTATATTTACCCCACAAGAGGTATAAATAACCCTAAATAATTGGGTAGCATTTTCCGAAAAAGCAAATTTTTTAGTTACTTATTTTCCCCCAAAAAAGAAAAAGAGTAAGAAAAAAAGGGCTTTTAAGGGGATTAAGGGCTTAGAGCCTATATTGTTGAAATAGACAAAAGGTAAGAAAAAAAGCATATCTTTGTCGCATCTTTTCAATAAACAAAATTATGGCAAAGGAAAAATCAAAATCTTATTCAGAAGCGGAGTTGATAGACACCTTTCAACTTACACGTATTGTACAAATGGAATTAGCGACCGAAAGCATGAAAGAGTGGCTACGGAATTGTTAGTATAAAAATTCCGCTTGTACCTACTTTGTATTGCTGGTGCAAGCCTCCGCTTGCGGTTATTGAGCTTGCCGAAATATACCTACTTTCTTGAAGTGTCCACTTCGAGTATGGAAGCGGACGCTTCGAGTATGGAAGCGGACGCTTCAAGAAGCTGCCACAAGCGGACGCTTGCGGCAGCTATCCCATTTCTCATTTCCCATTTTTCATTTCTCATTTCTCATTTCTCATTTTTCATTTCTCATTTTTCATTTCTCATTTCTCATTTCCCACCATGCTTACTTCTTGGATTAGATATGACATTTCTACCGATTTTCCTTTAGAAAATCTCCCTTTTGGGATATACAAAAACAGCAATCCTAAACCTCGTGTTGGCGTAGCTTTGGGGGCATATATAATTGATATGCAAGCACTTGCTGCTACAGGCTTGATGAACGAGTTACGCATAGACCTCTCTGTTTTTGGACAAAACTACCTCAATGCGTTTATGGCTTTGGGCAAAACTGCGCATCAAAAAGTAAGGCATTTCTTGCAAACGTCTTTTGCCGCAGGAAATGACAGCCTTTTGCCTTATAAAGCCACGATTTTGTCCTTGCAAAGCGAGGCGGAAATGGGTATGCCTGTCTTTATTCGAGACTATACAGACTTTTATTCCAGCGAAGAACATGCCACAAATGTAGGAATTATGTTTCGGGGAAAGGAAAATGCCCTTATGCCGAATTGGAAACATATCCCTGTGGGCTATCATGGACGGGCTTCTTCTATCGTGGTTTCGGGCGTGAATATTCACCGTCCCAAAGGACAAACCCGCCCAGATGACAACTTGCCGCCTGTTTTTGGCTTGTCCAAACAAGTGGATTTTGAGTTGGAAATGGGCTTTTTGATAGGCAAAGAAACGGCATTGGGCGAAAGTGTGAATACAACAGAGGCAGAAAATTACATTTTTGGTATGGTCTTATTCAATGATTGGTCAGCGAGAGACATTCAAAAATGGGAATATGTGCCTTTAGGTCCGTTTTTGGGCAAAAATTTTGGGTCATCTGTTTCTGCGTGGGTGGTTATGATGGAAGCCCTTGAGCCTTTTCGAGTGGCAGGACCCGTCCAAAATCCTGAAGTATTGCCCTATTTGCAATATGCAGGAAATAAAAATTATGACATTCAGTTGGAGGTGCAAATTCAGCCCGAAAATAGTGAAGTAGCCACAACTGTCAGCCGTTCTAACCACAAATATTTGTACTGGAACATGGCGCAGCAGTTGGCGCATCACACCATTAATGGCTGCAATCTGAATGTGGGCGACATGATGGCATCGGGTACGATTAGCGGAGCTACGCCTGACTCCTACGGTTCTATGTTAGAAATTGCATGGAAAGGGACAAAGCCTGTGCAGATGCCTGATGGCACAGAACGGAAGTTTATTTTAGACGGAGATACGGTAATTATGAAGGGTTTTTGCCAAAAAGGGGAGCTGAGAATAGGCTTTGGCGAAGTAAGAACGAAGATTTTGGGTGGAAGGGATTAAACCTTTTCGCTTTTTTACTCTCCTACCCAAAACATACCAACTATCCTACACATATTTACGTTATGTTTGAAGGTAATGTAATCTATGAATATTTCGTTTTTATGGGAAAAAAATTATACACGATTTGCTTCGTTTGGCTGCTCTTGTTCTTGGGAAATCTGCAATCTATATATGCTACCCATATGATGGGAGCAGATATTTTTTATACATGGATAAGTGGCACAACTTACAATGTTACGGTTTATTTTTATAGAGATTGTGCAGGAAATCAAGCTCCGCAAACCATTACCATTGAGGTAAGCTCTGCCTCTTGCAACTATAACAATACGTATAATGCCAATCGAACTTTAGTAGGAGAGGTTTCTGCCGTTTGCCCTTCGCAACTCAACAATACTACTTGCAATAATGGCAGCCTTACAGGGGTGCAAAAATATTCTTATACGCGGCAGATTACGCTGCCTTACAATTGTTCGGATTGGGTATTTAGTTGGCGAGGCTGCTGTAGAAATAATGCCATTTCTACCACAAGTCCCGGAAATCCAGGAGATTCTATTTATTTGGAAACGACTTTGAATACCTTGATTGCCTCTGTCAATAATTCGCCGACCTTTTCCTCTTTGCCTGTGCCTTACTTCTGTGCTGGGCAACCTACGAGCTATAATCATGGAGCTGTGGACATTGACGGGGATTCTTTGGTATATCAGATTATGGCTCCTATGGAAACGCCAACCTCAACCGTAACTTACATTAATCCCTATAATGCCCTTTATCCCATTGCGACTACCCCTGCGAATAGTTTTGGTTTTTCTACGCAAACAGGACAAATGACTTTTACGCCTGCCTTAGTGCAGCAAGGGGTAACGGCAATACGGGTCTTTGAGTATCGAAATGGCGTGCTGATTGGCACTACTATGCGCGATATTCAGATGGTTATCCTTAATTGTGGGAATAACTCCCCTGTTGCGGTAGGCAATGTTACCAATGTAAATGGAGCTACGAATTTGGGGGGAAATGTGTTCAAAACCTGCGTGGGAAACACGATTTCGTTCCAAATTACGGCAACTGACCCCAATGCTGGGACGAATATTAGCATGACAAGCAATAATACGAGTGCTATACCTGGCTCGACTTTTACGGCAAGTGGCAGCAATCCCAAAACAGGCACTTTTACCTGGACTCCTACCTTAGCAAATGTAGGCTACAAAGCTTTTACGGTTACGATTTCTGATGGAGCCTGCCCTATTCCGAGTACACAAGTCATTGGTTTTGCGATAAATGTGATTGCTGTAGATATATCTACCCCCGATTTTACGATGTGTCCTGGCGTAACAACGGCTTTGCAACTTGGGGTATCGGTAGGGGGAAGTCCGAATTGTTTATCAGGTACTTGCCTCAGTTGGAGTCCCAGCACAGGCTTGAGTGCGACTAATATTGCCAATCCCATTGCAACGGTCAGTCAGCCCATCACCTATACCGTTAATTTTAATGACGGGCTTTGCAATGTCTCTCAACAAGTCAATATTTTGCCTGCGGGAAGCATTATTATCACAACGCCCGATACGCAAATATGCCCTGGCGCAAGCATTGTATTACATACGACAAATTCTTTTCCTTCAGCCGTCAGTAGCAATTGCAATTTGAATAATGCCCTCTGTGTAGGCGGAATCAATACGCACCAAATAGGAAATGCGGCAACAACGACCAATAATGCGACTAATTTGGGGGTAGGCACGCCTTATCAAGGGTTACACACAGATGGCAGGGTTCAGTTTTTGTATAAAGCCGCAGAGTTGAATGCAGCAGGAATGGTGCCAGGTTTGCTCACCTCTATTTCCTTCAATGTTACAGACTTGCAAAGTACGCTGCCTTATACGGGCATGACCCTTAAAATGGGGTGTTATACAGGAAATTATTTAAGTACAAGCGTGGGTTTTATAACGAATAATATGTATCAGGTTTATTCAGGAAATGTGATTCCTATATTAGGTTGGAATACGTACAACTTTGCTACGCCGTATCAATGGAGTGCTGCTCAAGGACTTGTGATTGAAATATGCTATAACAACACAGCAAACTCCAATTTTGACCATGTAGAATATACGAGTACAGCCTTTAATTCTGTTTTGTACAAAAACGCCAATACAGGCAATGGCTGTGGGCTGACGGGTCCCTTAGTGGCTACTTTTAGACCCAATATTAGGTTTACCAACTGCTCACAAGCTCTGCCCGTTACTTTTGCGTGGACTTCTTTGGGAGGAAGTAATATCTCTTCGCTTAGTTCTACCACTATCGCCAATCCCACTTCAAGCCCTACGGTTACAGGCACTATTTATCAGGTTACGGCTACGAATGGGGCTTGTACTTTGAGGGATACAGTTACGATTAACTTGCGCCCGCAACCCACAATAGTTAATGCGCCGAACTTTACAACTTGCCCATTAGATACGAGTATTTTGGTGGCATCTGGCACCTATATAAATAGCTATTCTTGGTCCACTGGGCAACTCAATGACAGCATAAAGATTGCTCCTTTGAATACTACGGTGTATTCGGTCTATGCTTTCACAGATTGCGGCACATTCAAAGATACCATAAAAGTAACCACAGCAGATAATATTAGTCCTGTTATTCTCAACTGCCCGCCCAATGATACGGCGTATGTGGCAGCAGGAATGTGTACCTATCCCTATTCGTGGGCTGCACCGACCGTTACGGATAATTGCCCCTTTCCGACCATTTCACAAATTATAGGCGCGCCGAGTGGGACAGCTATTTCAGTTGGGAATCATATTATGCAGTACAAAGGGGAAGATAATAAAGGAAATCACGTTTTTTGTACTTTTACGATAACCATAATAGATACTTTTCCCCCAACAATTCTCAATTGTCCATCCAATATTACGGTAAATAATGCGCTGAATGTCTGCGGAAAAAATGTAGCATGGGTTACTCCTACTCGGACAGACAACTGCGCAGGAAGTAGCCTTATAAAAATCACAGGCGGCGCAAATGGCAGTGTTTTTCCCATAGGCACAACCCTTATTACTTACGTGGCGAGTGACCCAAGTGGCAATACAGACACGTGTACATTTACCATAACAGTCGTAGATGTGCAGTTGCCTATTCTCATCATGCCTGCCAACATAATCATTCCCGCAGATAGCGGATTATGTTCTGCTGTCGTGTCTTGGAATCCTGCAACTTCGGCAGATAATTGTTCTGGCTCTTTTACCACCCAAATTTCGGGCATTCCCAATGGAGGGGTTTTTCCACTTGGCACATCACAAGTCGTCTATATTGCTACGGATTCGGTAGGAAATATGAGTGCGCCTGATACGATGACTATTACGGTTATAGACACGCAAGCCCCTGATTTTGTGGGCTGTCCTACGGATATTATCGTCAGCAATGATACAAATCTCTGCGGCACAATTGTAACATGGACGATTCCAACTGCGATAGATAATTGTCAGGGAGTTGTGCCTGTTTCTGTGTTATCTTCGGCGCAGCCGGGCGATTTTTTCCCCATAGGCACCACTACCATTGTCTATTCTGCCTTAGATGTATTGGGAAATGCAGATACTTGTAGGTTTACCATTACGGTTCAAGATACTCAATTTCCGCTTATTACGGGCTGCCCCAGCAATATCCTTGTTCCCAAAGATACAAATGCTTGTGGGGCTACGGTTTCATGGATAGAGCCTACAGCTACAGATAATTGTGCCTTTACTTTCTTGCAAACAGCAGGGCTTATTTCGGGGTCATTTTTCCCATTAGGTCCTACGAATGTTGTCTATACGGCTACGGATTCGGTAGGAAATGTGAGTATTTGCACGTTTGAAGTCTTTGTTACAGATGCTTTTTCTCCTGTAATTCAAAACTGCCCTACGAATATTTCGGTCGTAAATGACACAAATGTGTGTGGGGCAACCATTAATTGGGTGATGCCTACGGTTTTTGACAACTGTCCTGGGGCTACTATAGCAGTCGTTACAGGCTTTGCTACGGGGACTGTTTTCCCAATAGGCACAACTATGGTTACTTTAGTAGCTACAGATTTAGCCTTAAATACAGATACTTGCCGTTTTACGGTAATCGTTACAGATGTGCAGTTTCCTGTGATTCAAAACTGTCCAAATGATACCATTATAAACAGCTCGCTCGGCTTGTGTGGGAGCAATGTTTCATGGACGATTCCCACCATTTTTGACAACTGCCCAAATTCAGTACTTGTAGGCTCTGCCACGCCGGGTGATTATTTTCCTATAGGCACAACTACAGTTACCTACATTGCCACAGATTCGGACAATCATACCGATACTTGCAGCTTTACCATTACCTTGAATGACACAGAAGCTCCTGTATTTGCAGGCTGCCCAAATGATATTTTCCAAAGTTCTACGCCGATTTCTTGTGACGCAATCGTAAACTGGACTCCTCCCACAGTAACAGACAATTGTGGAGTGCTGTCTGTTATAAGCAACTACAATCCGGGAAATATTTTTCCTTCTGGGGTAACAACAGTGTTATATATTGCTACAGATACGGTAGGAAATGTAGATACTTGTAGCTTTAATGTAACGATTTCGGATAGTACACAGCCTGTAATTGCGGGTTGTCCTGCCAATATTTCGCTCAATACAAATGGAAATTGTCAAACAATTGCGACTTGGCTGCCCCCAACCGTAACAGACAACTGCCCCTTAGTACAAATGATTTCCAACTATAACAGTGGAGATACCTTTAGTCTCGGCACAACAACGGTCATCTATATTGCCACAGATGGCGTAGGAAATACAGATACTTGTACCTTTACAGTTACGGTCATTGATTCGGTAGCCCCTGTAATAAGCGGCTGCCCAACCGATATTTATTGGGCATTGACGGCGGGTTGCGATACAACGGTTTTTTGGACTCCGCCCACAGCTGCCGATAATTGTGCGATAGCCTCTTTTGGGGGAAATTATGCAAGTGGCGATACTTTTGGGGTAGGCACTTATACAGTCATGTATATGGCTACGGATTCGGCAGGAAATGCAGATACTTGTTCCTTCAATATATATATCGTTGCGCCGCAGCCTCTTAGCTTGGCAGGAGGCGTGCTTTCAGATGTTCATTGTTTGAATGGAAATGATGGCAGCATTTTTATAGCCGTTTCGGGCGGTTCGGGTTCTTATCTTTATACATGGAATTCAAACCCTATTCAAACCAATGATACAGCCACAAATTTAACAGTAGGGACTTACATTGTAACTATTTCGGATTCGAGTGCTGGGAGTTGTGTAGCCTCTGTTCAAGACACTTTTAACATTATTCAGCTTGCAGTAGTTGATGTTTCTGTTTCAGGCAAAAACCCGACTTGTTATGGGTTTAGCAATGGCGCAGCAACGGCTTACGCAACGGGGGGAACACTGCCTTATGCCTATTCATGGAATTATGGCGACACGTTGTACAATGCCCCAAATTTGCCTGTAGGTTGGTATGAAGTAACCGTAACTGATGCCCATAATTGCACAGATACGGCTTCTATTACGCTCACACAGCCCGATTCTTTGTTTGTTGTGCAAAGCCAAATCAATGTAGATTGCTATAACAATGCCACAGGTTCGGCTTCTGTAATGGTAACGGGGGGGACAGGAACTTATACTTATTTATGGAATAACAATGCAACTACGCCCGCCATCGCCAATTTGACAAATGGAACTTATACAGTACTTATTTCAGATAAAAATGCTTGTACAGTGTTAGAAACTTTTGTCATTACAGAACCGAATTTACTTACCCTCAATTTTGTAAAAAGCCCTGTTATCTGCCATAACACAGCTACGGGTGGGGCTTTTGCAGATGTGCAAGGCGGAACAATGCCTTATTCGATTCAGTGGGG
>JAYUZN010000644.1:0-1587 GCA_043751755.1 Bacteroidota bacterium
TCATAAAAATAGGCTATGCCTGCCCCAAAAAATACGGAACAGCTAAAATCGGTGAGCATCATGAAAGTATAACCAAAATATTCGGAAATCATACACAAAAGCAAGGTAAAAAGTCCTGCAAGGGCAGGGTGCGTATAACTTCGCATTTTTCCATACATAAACAGCAAAAAACCCACAAATACGACTGCAAGCCAAGGCTGTCCTACTTCATTTCCGCTTAGACGGGTGAGAATTTGCGAAAAAGTGGAAAAAGGCGCGTAAAATAATTGGTTCTGCACATGGTCTGCCAAATTCGGTGTAGTGAAAACGCTTGACACCAAATGCCCCTCTTTTACGGCGTATTTTGCCAATAAATCCATGCCTACGAGTGCGTCATAGGGCGTAACAGGCAGGTAAATTGCGCGATAAATCGAGGCATATACCATATAGCCTATCATTCCCCAAAAAGGAAATTCGTAGAGGCGAAAGTCCCATTTTGCGGTAAAAAATTGCTTGTAAGCCGCAAGGGTTTTGGCAAAAGCGACATTGGCAAGGGCGGTAAAAAGGCACATACCGAGTAAGACGCTCGTCCAAGTGAGGGCAATATGCAGCATTTCCCAAATATATACGACAAAGGTATGCAAACCCATGCCAAGCAAAAGCGACAAACCCAAGCGTTCTGCCCGATTTTTGACGACTTCAAAGTGGGCAGAAATGCCAAAACCTGCCAGAAAATAAAGTAGAATTAATATATATAACATAGAAAGTGGGAAATTGAATGATGGCTTGTGTAGTTAAGCGCAAATGTAAGGAGATTTTCGTAGATTTCACGCATAGTTCGTTCGGCTATCGCTCACTAAATAGATTTTCGCAGAGGGAAACACAGTTCGGCTTCGCTCACTGTAAGAGATAAGGCAGATGAGTAGGTTTTTCCTCTCTCATTTTTGCCTATTTGTATTTTGATAAAAAGGTACATTTTTTTCCTATTTTCAATATTTGGCTAACTGCAAAGTTTACCCTCTTTCTGTAAACGCTACAGATTTTCCGAATCTGCTCTAAAATATTTATTTTTTATTTCATTTGGTATTCTCAATATAAACCCTTACCTTGCCCTCCAAAACTTGCCGCTCTTGTTAAGAAAGGTGGGCTTCGAACCTCGCAGCCCACAACGTACCCGAAAAGCTCTCTGAGCTTTGCTACCACCACGAGTTGATTTGTACCTAACTATTTTTCATCTTTTAAACGCATTTTTTATGAAAAAATTAAACTTAGGGTATAACACTACCCCCCCACCCGCTCAAACTACTTATTCATGTCTTATTGTTAAAGCCATGATTATGATAGTATTAGGGATTTTTACCCACTCATTAGACGGGCAAAATTATAGCCCTCCTACCAATATAATAGACTCATTGGCAAGATTTTATGCGCCCACAAACAATAATACTCCTTCTACTAATGGAGAAGAAGGGGATTATGAGTTTATGGAAAGAGAACTAAAAATGTGGAGTTCAAGGCTTTATGGCTCAAATGGCGACTTTACGGAAGCCTTAGCAGCCTATCAAGATTATGCGACTACTTTTGGGGCAGGGGCTTCTTGTGCGCAAG
>JAYUZN010000645.1:0-26104 GCA_043751755.1 Bacteroidota bacterium
CACCCCTTTAGGGGGGGGACGGGGGGGGGAACATGCCCTTCATCTACTCCCTTACTATACCTCTCAATTTGCTCAAAGCACACAGAAATAATAATATAAACAGGGTTACAAACTTTCTAAAAATTTGCAACCCTATTTTTTAATGGCTATTTACTTATCGGCTTCTATTCTATACGTGCCATCAATGCTACTGCTATTGATTACAATCAGAAACTCACCTTCTTCATTCAAATCAGAAGCATCTCTGCTAATTTCATCACTTGCTTGAAGAACAAGATTTATACCACTTATTGTTATACCATCTACTGAAAGTCCAAACTGCAAATCGCTATTCCCTTTATTCATAAAAGTATAACTTCTATTTGCATCATAATCTTGTTTAATAGCTACAGCAGTTAGTCCCGCTGAAACACTTCCATTATACGTTTTAGAGCCACTTCCGCCACCTGAATTGTCAATGCTTCGAGAACTTTTGTATTGTGCATAGAGTTGAGGCAAATCAAACTCTATCAAATCCATATAAGTATCAAGCCTTTCTTTTAAGAGGGAATCTACCCCGTCCATTTGTAGCGTAATGAGTTGATTGTAAGAAGCCCTTTCTCCAATTTTGTCTTTGGGTAATTGAATGACTGCAAAAAAAGCATCATTGTAGGCTTTCAAATCTTGAATATTTACGGCACTAATGGCATAGTTTGCCAACTGTGTTTGATAATTTACTGCCAAATCAAAAATGCGAAGAGCTGTAGTATAAGCTTCTGAGTCGCGTAAACGTTCTACACTGGTGCGTGAATAATCGCTTTTAGCTTTTAAGTCTAAATAGTTATTGTCTATTGATACTGCTTTTAAGCCTCTAATCATTTTGAGTAAACTTTTTTCTAATTGTTGTCGAGCGTTTTCTTTTATTTGCGTGTAACCTGTCGTTTGCATACCTGCATTAGCAATTGTAAGCATCAAATCTTGAATTTTTTGGTCATAATCTGCTTTTGCTGTTACCGTATTTGGGATAATTGGGCTAATATCACTTATGTGATTGTTCAAAAAGAGTTGTACTTTTTCGTACATAGACAATTTGTCTTCGTTGCGATTGTTCATAAAATTGTAAAATTAAATTGTTTGTGTGTATGATTAAATTGCTTTAACGTAAATTGTTACTGTTTTGTTTAATATATTCATTGTTTTTTTATAAATAAGCATTATTGTTACATAAAAGACTATTGTTTTAATGTAACATGTCATTGTTTTTATATAAACTGCCATTGTGTCAGTATAAATATTTATTGTATCAATATAACTATTCATTGCTAAAAAAATATAGTTATTTACCTTCAAACCCTAAAAAAATCGCAAGCCTCAATGAGACTTGCGATATAATTTATTGAATAGTTAAAAGTTATAAGTTGAGAGTTGAAAGTTAATATACGTTTATTATAATTAATAAAATATATCAAAAATAGATGTTTACACTAACTCTTAACTCTTAACTTTCAACTCTCAACTACTTATCTATTCATTATCGTAACTTCTACTCTACGGTCTAAATTACTATTGTAAAGTGGTAAAGTAGAACCCATTGCATCTGTCATAATACGGGTAGAATTTACCCCTTTTGCTATGAGATAGTTACGAACGTTTTGCGCACGTTTTTCAGAAATAGCTTTATTTTGCGCAGCGTTACCTGTGGTACTTGCATAGCCTATGACCGAACACAACAAGCCTCCCTCTTTCTGCAATTCGTTGGCAATGGCATCTAAAGTCGTATAATCTTGGCGATTGATGGTAGATGACCCATTACTAAAATAGATAGACGCACGACTTAAGCCTACATTCGTAACGTAAGTGTTGTTTGAAACAGGTGCTGGCGCAGGTGCTGGCGTATTAACGATTATCGGCGTAGGAGCAGGGGCAGGTGCTTGAGTCGTAATGACCGTAGGCTGTCTGTTTTCCAAGTTACTCAACCGAAAAGACATAGTTTCGAGGGTGCGATTCATTTGGTCAAGGCTGCGGGTCATGGCATCAAGCTGTGCATTATTCATA
Organism: Bacteroidota bacterium; assembly: GCA_043751755.1. Lineage (GTDB taxonomy): Bacteria > Bacteroidota > Bacteroidia > J057 > J057 > JAAFHL01. Next base: position 2,035 of record JAYUZN010000645.1, read on the forward strand.
GGAGCTTGCTGAATAATGGTAGGCTGTGAAGCCGTTGCAGGTTGCGCAGGATTGTTGATGATAATAGGCTGCGCTTGAACCTGTGGCTGTGGCGCAGCAGCTTGTTGAATGATTGTAGGTTGCTGATAACGTAAACGTTCCATTTCTGCCCGCATGTACTCCATTTCTGCTCGTAACTTTAAGACTTCTGGGTCTTTCGCAGGGGCAGCAGGAGTTTGTTTAGTCATCACGTCCATCTTCGCAGCCATTTCATTCACTTGTTCTTGCAACTTTTTCACGTCTGCATTGTTACTGGGTTTGCGCTGACGGCGAAGTTTCTCTTTGTTTTTCTTAGATTCAACTACCTGTTTGCGCAAAGCAGCCATACCAATCGTGTCTCTACGGGTTTCCATTTGTATCAAACGAAGCTCTAAGTCATTGATTTTATTATCTTGCGACTCTATTTCAGATTCCCTCACCGAATCCATACGAGCTTCTAAGGTTGCCATTTTGCCCATAAGTTCTGAATTAGCATTAGCAGGTTGCGAACTTGCATTGTCTAATTTGAGCTTTTCTGCTTTTAACGCTAACATTTCCTCATTCAAGGCTTTCACAGCATTAGCGTTTGCGCCTTGCATAGCTTGCATATCTTTGAGTTGCTGTTCCATTTCTCCCACTCTTTCATCAGGATTTGCCACGATGATAGGCGTAGTAGTAGTTGTGCCATTCACATTTACCACTACGGGAATGTTGGTAGGCGCGGCAACAGGGGCTGGCGTAGGTTTGCGATAAGGCTCCTGACTGTAATAATGTGGACCTTGAAACTTGCGAAGGTTCAAACCCAATCGATAACTAAACCCAATCGTCAAAGCCCCATAAATGTCATTTTGATTATTGGTATTTCCCCGATATTCATGCTCCGCAGTACTCCAATTCGCAGCATTGGGATTGGAAATATAGGCTTGTTGGGGAGAATCAAAAACGGTAGGATATTTCGCCCCTGAAACATCATCAAAATTATCGGAGAAAAGATAGCGCGCAGAAGCCTGTAAAGACAAATCCCACCTATCGGACATGCGGTATTTTACGCCAAGTGCTACGGGAATATTGAGAACCTGCGTAGGATAGGCTTTTCCCTCTGTTTTCCACGAAGTTGTACGCGTCTCATACGCTCCGTCCTGCGAAACCGTTACAGCATTAAAAGCATTAGGGTCGTTTTCTGCAAGGTTTTTGATGCTGCCATCTCTCCAATAGAAATAACGACTTTCATCAGAGTTGTATAGGTCGCCATATACGTAAAAACTCGTTACGCCAATCCCTGCACTAATATAGGGAGAGAAACGGGCATTTTTGCGAATGAGGAAACCATTTGCCGCATTGTAAGTAAGCGACACATTTGCGTCATAAAACTCGGTGCGAAAGTTGAGAGAACGGGCGAAATTGGGATTGTCTGTTACTAAATTTCCACTCCAATCTTGCGTTCTATCATTGCCTGTAACGTTTCCGTACAAGCCATTGAACGTTAGGGCTAATGCGCCTGACAGCTTTTTTTCTATCGAAACCCCCAGAGCCCGCGAATCTAAGGCAGAAAGGTTTTTGCCACTCATGAGGTCTTTGCGGTTAGGCAGAAAAGATTTGTAGCTCAAATCTCCATAGTAGCTTGTAACCCCAGCATGTACGCCGATAGACCAAGCATAGTTGTTTCGAGTAGCCGCACCCTGCCCGTAGCTGTTTTCTACGAGAAGGGCAAGCATTATAAAATATATAAAATGACGTGTCATAATTGAAATTAAAAATGAGAAAGTTGTGAGCCGCTTCGAGGGTCTGCGACCACTCGAAGGGCTTTGGAATACCACATTTCGAGTTTTGGAATTGTTTGCTAACGGTTTACTGCTAACTGTTTACCTTCTATCTCCTAAGCCTAACCAGAGTTTTATTTCTGCGCTGATGCCAATAAAAGGACGTACTTGTATGCCTTTTGCATTGAGATTGCCAACACCGTTGTTTGCTGCATCAGATTGTAGGAAAGTAGCTCCTGCATTGAGGCGAAAAAAACGAAATATACGATAGCCATACGCAGCATAATAAGGTCTGCCAAAAATAGGACCTGTTAGCACGTTGTCATCTTTGTCGCGGAAGTTGTTGAAGTATGCACCTACTGAAATAGAGGAGTTTGACCAAAAGCGATTGGATAATGCGCCATTTCCTAAGGGAAAAGACAGCCCAGCATAAGGTGCGCGCGCATAATCTAAGTCATTGAACTTGCCACTTAAATAAGTTGCGCCATAGCCTACGTTTATAGCGAGTTCGCCACGTGTGTGTTCCGTAGGATAATCGGCTACTTGACGGCTATCAGAACGAATGAGCAGGTCTGTATTCAATACTTGGTCGATTTCATTGTGGGCTACGCCTTGCAATTCGGTCAGACGTTTTTGGTACAATTCTGCGCGGGCGGTTTGTTTGTCATCACTTAGGTTAGCTGCTTCGCCATACTTCAAACGTCTGCCTATCATAGAGCTGATACTGCGCTTTACCACGTCCGAAAAGCCGGGAAACAGCACTTCACTATCATTGCGATAGTAATAAAAAGCGTCTCTCACAATGGTATTAACGTCGCTCATAACCGCATCCATGGAGTTAATTAGCTTGATTTTTTTGCCATTTGTGATAAAAGACTGCCCCAGATAAGCATCTACAGCGGCATACACCGACTTACGCAGCTCATCTTTCTCTTCCTTCACGATAGGGCGATAGTAGTCGACCACCACGTCATAGTTGGCATCTCCGCGCAGTTTGTAGTTGAAGGGCATGTTAAAGTTCTCTTGAATATTGCCATACGCCCGTTTCCATGAGCCGAGATAAATCGGTTTTCTGTGTTTTCCTTTTGCAGCAAAAAGAGAGACTTCCACGCGCTCCACTTTGCGGCTGATGTTGCCCGAAATCATGAGGTTTTCCTCTGCCTTTAAGGGCTGCCCGTTGTTGAAATACGAGTTCTGATAGTCAAAAACGGCGGCTTCGTACTGTGCCTGAACTTGCACAGAAGACAATCCCAAAGTTGAGATGAAGAGCATCTTTTTTAGATAATTCATTGAGAATACGTTAAATGATGAATAGAATAAATATACTAAATCGAGTCGAGACTTTTTTGAAAAAGAAAACGCTACATAAATAGGGTGCAAATATACGATTATTCAATTAGAAAAGGGATTTGAACAGAAATATAAGGAGAAATAGAATGTTTTTAGGATATATGTCCTAACGCTGCCAGCGTAGTACCCTGTTTACCTAATTTGCATTATCGAACTTCAAACTTTGACAAAGCTGAAAAATCAAGAAACATATTTTTTGTTTTTCCAGAAAATAAGCCTAATTTTGTACGCAAACATACTCGTTTGTTTATCATTCATAACTCATAACTTATTTATCCATGAGAGCATTATTTCTTCTCATCTTCTCACTTGCTTTATGCTTGCTCAAAGCACAATCTGTGGTCAATGCTGCGGGAAGCACCTTGTCAAACCCCTCCTATATCGTAGATTTTTCGGTGGGCGAAGTGGCTGTTGCCACGTATAACAACGGGACAAAAGTCCTTACACAAGGCGTTTTGCAGCCTTATTTCGAGGTCGTAGGCATCGAAGATGCCACAAATAGCGGATATGATTTTGCGGCATATCCCAATCCTACTACGGGCGACTTGACCATTGAGACCAATTATGCAGCATTTGGTCACATAGCTGTTTTCAATGAGTTAGGGCAAAGTGTGATGAGCCAACACTTTGATTATCAGCCTATTTCTTTGGCACATCTTGCAATAGGAACTTATCTTATTCGCATTTCAAACACAGATAACACCATTCAAAAAACCATCAAAATCGTAAAATTATGAAAAAAATCTTATCTACACTTCTGCTTTCTGCTGCCCTTATGGGATTGTATGCGCAGCAAGCCCCACAAGCTTTCAACTATCAAGCAGTTGCACGTCAATCTAGTGGCTCGCCAATAACAAATGGGGGCATTGGCGTAAAATTGAGCATCTTGGACGGCTCTCCCACAGGACCTGTCGAATATGCAGAAACACAGGCTGCAACTACCAACAATATGGGCTTGTTCAACTTGGCTATTGGGCAGGGAACGGCTGTAACAGGTACTTTTGCCAATGTGGTTTGGGGTAGCAGTGCCAAATATCTCAAAGTAGAAATGGACCCTACAGGCGGTTCAAACTACACTTTGTCAGGCACTTCGCCTTTGTTGAGCGTGCCTTATGCTTTGTATGCAGAAAAAACCCTTATCACCGCAGGAAATGGCATAAGTGTAAGTGGAAATACGGTTACAAATGCAGGCGACTTAAGCAATACAAATGAGTTGCAAACCTTAGATTTAGTCGGAAATACCCTTTCTATATCTAATGGAAACAGCGTGGTTTTGCCCAATGGTGGGGGCAATTATACGGCAGGAAATGGCATAAATGTAACAGGAACTATCATTTCTAATACAGGTGACTTGAGTCCTACCAATGAATTTCAAACCCTTAGTTTGACGGGTAGCACGCTTTCTCTTACCAATGGAAACAGTGTCATTCTGCCCGTAGGAACGACTTATACGGCAGGGACAGGCATCAATATTGCAGGAACGGTTATCAATAACACAGGCGATTTAAGCACTATCAATGAAATTCAATCCTTGAGTTTGAGCGGAAACATGCTCACTATTTCGGGTAGCAATAGCGTAACTTTGCCCGCAGGGACGACTTATAATGCAGGTACAGGCATTAGCATCGTAGGAACGACCATTAACAATACTGCGCCCGACCAAATCGTAAGCCTCACAGCAGGAGTTGGCATTGGCGTAGCAGGTACGTATCCAAATTTTACGGTAAGCAATACGGGCGGTGGCGCAACTTACACCGCAGGAGCAGGCATTGGCATTGCAGGTACAGTTATAACGAACACAGCCCCCGACCAAATCGTAACCCTGAATGCAGGGGCAGGAATTGGCGTTACAGGTACTTATCCCAACTTTACGGTAACAAATACAGGCGGAGGCGCGGTTTATACAGCAGGGATAGGCATTGGCATTACTGGAAATGTGATAGACAACCTCGCGCCTGACCAAATTGTAACCCTTACGGCTGGGGCAGGAATTGGCGTTACAGGCACATATCCGAATTTTACGGTAACAAACACAGGTGGAGGCGTAACTTACACAGCAGGCACAGGCATCTCGATTGCAGGAACTGTGATTACGAATACTGCGCCTGACCAAATTGTGAGCCTTACGGCAGGGGCAAATATCGCAGTTGCAGGGGCTTATCCGAACTTTACGATTACAGGAACGGGTGGCGGCGGTGGTACAAATTACTGGACACTTTCTGGGACAAACATTTATAATAACAATGCAGGAAATGTAGGCATTGAAACGGCTACGCCACAAAGTAAATTAGATGTAACAACGGCTACGTATGGATTAAATGATGCTATCATTACCTCAACTTATTCAGGGGTAGCTGCTTATGATGCGGTTGGTTTGCTTTCCACAAGTGCGCCACAAGATTTTTATGGATATGGGGGGATTTTGCAAGGAGGCTTTCAAGGAGCAGTTGGAGCAGTATTTCCCACAGGCGCAAACGACTATTTGGGGGTTCATGGCTTAGTATCTGGTGGAACAGGGAATAATTATGGCGTATATGGCAATGCGGACGGCGGCGGAATAAATTATGGCGTTTATGGGCTTTCTGATAACAATGGCGTTGCAGGTTTCAACATAGACGGTGTAGGACTTGTTTATGCAGAAGACCCATATGCAAATTTGGTTTCTGCAGCCATCTATGGCAACGCACAAGGCATAACAGCAAGCGACATGACTACGGGCTTGATGGCAACGGCAACTGCTACTGGAGAATTGTTTAGCATGGGTGTATATGGGATAGGTGCAGGTGCAACTAATAACAATTACGGCGTTTATGGCTATACAAACGGTGATGGTTTCAATAGCTATGCGATTGCTATTTATGGAGATGTAGGTACAACAGGTTCATTATTTGGCGATTATGCAGGGTATTTTAATGGAGATTTGGAAACTTCAGGCTTTTTGACCAAAGCGGGAGGGACTTTTAAAATTGACCACCCTTTAGACCCTGCCAACAAATACCTCTATCACAGCTTTGTAGAAAGCCCCGATATGATGAATATTTACAATGGAAATGCAACTACTGATGCCAATGGAATGGCAGTTATTAGCTTGCCTTCTTATTTTGAAGCAGAAAATATTGACTTCAAATATCAGCTTACTTGTATGGGTCAATTTGCGCAAGCCATTGTAAAAGAGGAAGTTGCCAACAATCAATTTACGGTTCAAACCGACAAACCGAATGTAAAGGTAAGCTGGCAAGTAACGGGCGTGCGTAATGACAAATGGGCGCAATCTCGTAGAGTGGTAGCAGAAGTGGAGAAAAAAGGACCTGAAAAAGGGCGGTATTTACACCCAGAATTGTTTGGGCAAGCACGCTCACAAAGCATAGGAACCTTGATTGGGGCGGGTATCAACTCAACAAATCTGCCTACTAAACAAGCTGCAAAACAGACAGCTATGCCTGTTTACAAAAAATAATTTTATCCTAACGCTGCCAGCGTGGGACCCTGTTCACTTTTGGTAAACAGGGTGGTACGCTGGCAGCGTGGGAATAGCAAAAAAGCTGTACATATGCCGCAATTTGTCCGAAAAGGGGAAATATATTCCTCGTCAGGACATTGATTTAGCGATAAATCCGCTTGTAAAAATCGGCATTTTTGAGGATTTGGAGATAGATTTTACGGATTTGCTGGCACAAAGGGAGTATCAATAGCCTTTCATAACTCGTTTCAGTCAGCTCTGTTATACGTAAGTGAAAAAGGTTTTCGGATGATAAAGCCCACTCAAAAGGTGTCATAGTGTAACTGTCCTTTAAAAGCAAGCTGAAAAGAGTGTTCTTAAAAGGTGCTTACAGCATGACATCAATCCGAAAACCACTTTCACTTACGTATATTCAACCCGTTTTCGCTTTCTGCAAATGCCCATCACTTATAATTGGGTTTGGAGTCATAAAAAACTATGTCCATTTGTAGGAGTCGGGATTTCGCCTATCTATATATTGACGGCTCAAACATTTGGGAAGGGCGGAGATAAAGAAAAGGGCGTTACACACAATTATGAAGGAGGAGGCGGAAGTTCAATTCTCCACAATTATAGTGGAATAGAGGGTTTCAATCGTTTCAAAATATCAACAGCTTTCGAAATCGGTTTTCAGCCATTTAAGCACACAATTTTGAGTGTGAGAAGCAGTTTAGGCATTTATAGAAACCATTTATCATTTTTGGGACCTACTGTAGGAATGGGGGGAAGCGACCTTAGTCAGAACACCAATATGTTTTCGCTGCTGGCAAAAGTCTATCTGCGAAAATAAACATTTCATACACAACTAATTAACTAAACTATACTTTATGAAACAAATCTTTTTGTACTTATTTTTGCTCTCATTTACTGCCATTTTTGCCCAAACAAAATGGAACTTTGGGCTTGTGGCAGGTGGCAGCTCCAAACTGCGAATGGGGATTCCGCATAAGGAAACCATAGGCTATAGCGGCTATTCCACTACCACCATTGATATTTACCCTTTTGAGGCTTTTTTGAATGGAGGCATTTCGGCGAGGTATCATTTGAATGAAAAGCACTTTCTACAAGCCGATTTGATGGCGCATAGAATGGATATTAGCAGTAGAAATTTCTATTCAAATAACAGATATTCTATAGCAGGCAGTTGGAATATATTTCATACAAGTTTCCGTTTTCTTCAAATGCCTATCACCTACAACTGGGCTTGGAGTAACAAAAGATGGAAACCTTTTGTGGGGGTAGGCATTGCACCGAGTTATATTTTTGCCGCTACAAATACGGATTCTTGGGGCGGGGGCAAGTCTTATAGCTACTCATTAATGAAAGAACATGAATTACAAGGCATTAGACATCTCAAAATGCCTGTAGTTTGCGAAGTCGGTTTTCAGCCCTTGCCACATACAGTCATTTCATTTCGGAGTAGTTTGGGGGTTTATAGAAGATTTATTGGAGATTACGCCTCCTATTGTTTAGGCAGAGATGTAGCTGTTTCCAGTCAAAATACCAATATGTTTTCGCTCATGGCAAAAGTTTATTTGCGAAAATAAAGGCGTTTTTGTAATAGAGTGGCTCACTTTTTAAAAGTGAGCCACTCTATTTATTTCTGTTAAACCACCTCTGCCACCACAAATGTACTTCCGCCCACAAAAACCAAATCCTCTTTTTTTGCGGCTAACAAAGCTGCTTGCAAGCCGTCCTTTACAGATTCATATTTGCCTCCCAATAATTGAAAATCAGCCGCTTTTGTTTGCATTTCTGCGGCAGGTAAACCTCTGGGAATATCGGGACAGACAAAATAATAGCTGGCATATTTGGGCAAAAGACATAATACTTTTTCATGATTTTTCTCCTTGACCATACCCCAAACAATGTGCAGTTTTCCTGTACAAAAAGCCTCAATTTGCGGAATAACCGCTCGGATTCCTGCCTCATTGTGTCCTGTGTCGCAGATGACAGTCGGCTCCGTTTGCAAACATAACATACGCCCCCGCAAGCCTGTAAGCTGTTTTACTTGCGAAAGTGCGGTGCGGATATGTGCTTGCGAAATATGCCATGTCGAAGCCAATAATGACACAGCTTGCAAAACCGTCAGGAGATTGTGTTGCTGATAATTGCCAGGAAGGTCTAAGCAAAAAGCCTCATTTTCAGGCAAAACAAGGATTTCCTGTTTCCAAATATCTTGGGAAATGAGTTCTGCTGTGTGGAGTTGGTCTGCAAAAAAGATAGGGCTATTTTCAGCGGCTGCTTTTTCGATAAAAACAGCAGCCGTTTCCTCGTATGTTTCGCCTATCACAACGGGAATATTGGGCTTTATAATGCCTGCTTTTTCGTAGGCGATTTTTGCCAAAGTGTCGCCGAGCAAGTCTGTATGGTCGTAGGAAATGTTGGTTATGACGCTCAATTCGGGCAAAATGACATTGGTAGAATCCAATCTGCCGCCCAAACCCACTTCTATAATGGCAATATCTACTTTTTCTTGGGCAAAATAATCAAACGCCATCGCTACACAGACTTCAAAAAAACTGGGCGATATTTTTTCGATAATTGCTGTATTTTTTTCCGTAAAAAGAATGACTGCCGCCTCCGAAATTTCCGCGCCATTTATGCAGATTTTTTCTGTAAAAGAGTTGAGATGTGGGGAAGTATAAAGCCCTGTTTTGTAACCTGCTGTTTGAAAAATAGCCGCTAACATGGAGGAGGTAGAACCTTTTCCATTTGTTCCTGCAATATGAATACTTTTGAACTTGTGTTGCGGGTTGTCTAAAGCTTCGCAGAGGGCAAGGGTGTTGTCCAAATTTGCCTTGTAAGCGGCGGCTCCCTGCCGTTGAAACATGGGGAGGCGCGTGTAGAGATAGGCTAATGTTTCGGTGTATGTCATATATTTCTCGCAAATAAAGGCAGATTTCGCAGATGATAGCGGTAGGCAGCTTTTTATCTGCGAAATCTGCTCTCATCTGCGGAAATCTGCGTGAAATGGTGAAAATATTAAAGCCCCAATATTTTTTTCACTTTTGCCATAAAATCGGGCAGATTTCGAATAGAAATTTCTTGCCTAAGCACTTCTCTATGGTCATTTGCAATCATACCCAAATATTTTTTTCCTCCTGCTAATGAGGACATTACGCCTGTTTTACCTAAAATAATTGCGCCTTTTCCAATCGTCAAATCCTTGTTAATGCCCGCCTGCCCCCAAATCATTACATCATCTTCCACTATCACAACCCCCGCAATGCCTACTTGTGCCGCAATCAAACAGCGTTTGCCTATGACAGTATCATGCCCAACTTGAATGAGCGAATCCAATTTTGTCCATTCGCCAATGGTCGTGTCGCCGCTAATTCCCTTGTCTATCGTGCAGTTTGCGCCAATATCCACATGGTCATGAATGACAACTCTGCCTTTTGAAAGCAGTTTTTCTTTACTATTTTCTCTGGATTTAAAATAAAAACCTTCTCCGCCAATTACACAGCCTGCATTGATGCAAACATCTTCTCCTATTATCGTATCATCTGCGATAAAGACATTCGCATAAATTAAGCTGCCATTTCCAATAGTAACATTTGAACCTATTGTTGTATTATGCCCAATTTCTACCTCATCACCCAACACGACGTTTTCGCCAAAGACTACATTTCTGCCAATTTTGACATTATCCCCAATTTTGGGAGGTTGTGCGGTATCAAAGGGATAGCGCGGCTGAAAGTGTTCTGTCAAAATATTGTAAGCAATAAAGGGGTCATCATGAATGAGTAAGCCTTTTCCTTCAGGAACGTCCACTCTTTGATTAATGATAATCGTAGTAGCCGCACTTTTAAGGGCTTTTTCGTAGTATTTTGGTACATCAGTAAAAGTTGCATCTCCCTTTTCTACCAAATGGATTTCGTTAAACCCCGAAATGATATGGTCTGGATCTCCGATATATTTGCAACCTAAAATACTGGCGGCTACATGCAGATTTGTGTTCCTTCGTAATTTCATGGCGCAAAATTACGAAAAAATGTTTTTGTATGGGCAAATTGTGAACTGTTTTCTGTTTTTTTTGTTTTATGGCTTTTACAAGGCTGTAAATTTCGTATATATTACGTACTTGCCATTTTCTAAATGGCAATAAAAAATGTACTCCCATTTAGAAAATGGCAGCTACAATATACTAACCATTCCTTTCATGTTATTTAGCACAACACAAAAACTCTATCCCTATCCAAATGGCTGGTATGTGATAGCAAAATCGGGCGATATAAAGCCCAATCAAGTCGTTACAAAGGCTTTTATGGGCGAAGAAATCATTGTTTTTCGTACAGAACAAGGGCATATTTCTGTTATGCACGCCTATTGTCCGCATCTTGGCGCACATTTGGGTTTTGGGGGAAAAGTGATAGGCGAAAATATAAAATGTCCTTTTCATGATTTTCAGTTTGATACTACAGGTACTTGTGTAAAAACGGGCTATGACACGCCGCCTCCTGCGAAATGTAGAGTCCCAACTTGGCAGGCACAGGAGAGAAATGGCTTTGTTTGGGCTTGGCATGATGCCAAAAATAATGCGCCTGATTGGGAGATTCCGCAGATAGATTGGGCTGGCTGGTCGCCTTTGATGACACATGAATGGACACTGAAAAGTCATCCGCAAGAGACTTCCGAAAATAGTGTGGATATAGGGCATTTTTCCATTGTGCATGGCTACAAATCTGTGGAGGTTTTGAAAGAGTCGGAAATCGATGGGGCTTTTCTCAAAGCAAAATATGCTATTCATCGAGATGCGGATTTTATGGGCAAAAAAGGGAACATCATTCGGGCAGAATTTGATGCGATTGTGATGGGCTTAGGTTGCTCTTTTGTAGAAGTCTTGATTCCTTCATTTGGGATAGAAACCCGTAATTATGTGTTTGCGCGCCCTTTAGATGGCGAAACGATAAGCCTGACGATTGCGATGTCGGTTAAAAAAATTGCAAATCCTAGCAAAATCCACCCTTTGTTGTCGCTTGTTCCGCAAAAATGGCTGAATAAACTCATTTTGTATTTTACGTTCAAAGGCTACAAAAATGACGTGTATCAGGATTTTTTTGTATGGGAAAATAAAAAACATATTCCTCACCCTGCGTTGGCAAAGGGAGACGGACCTGTGGGCTTGTATCGGAGGTATGTGCGGCAGTTTTATTATGCAGATGTGGTGAAGGAATGGGGGTGATTTCACGCAGATTTCCGCAGATGATAGCAGATTTCGCAGATAAGATAAGCGAATATATTTCTATTTTATCTGCGAAATCTGCCTTAATCTGCGCCCATCTGCGTGAAATACACCTAAAAATCTTCTTCCATAGAGAAAACCTGCGTTTGTGAGCCACTCATAACCCCTGCTTTTTGGTACTCTGCCACCCGTTTTTCAAAGAAATTGGTTTTGCCTTGTAAGGAAATCAATTCCATGAAGTCGAAAGGATTTTCTGTAAAATAGATTTTGCTATAGCCCAAAGCCACCAAAAGCCTATCCGCCACAAATTCAATGTATTGCGCCATCAATTCTGCATTCATGCCTATGAGGGAAACGGGCAGGGCTTCGCAAATAAACTCTTTTTCAATGGTAACGGCATCTCCAATGATTTCCCGAATACGGTTTTCAGAGAGCTTGTTTTGCAGATAATTTTTGTACAAAAGGCAGGCAAAATCGCAATGCAAGCCTTCGTCTCGGCTGATAAGTTCGTTTGAAAAAGACAGTCCTGGCATCAAACCTCTTTTTTTGAGCCAAAAAATAGAACAAAAACTGCCCGAAAAGAAAATGCCTTCTACAGCCGCAAAAGCCACAATTCTTTCTGCAAAGTCTGCATCATTTATCCATTTTAACGCCCATTTTGCCTTTTTTTCTACCGCCGGAACGGTGTCTATCGCATGAAAAAGTTTGTGTTTTTCTTGCGGGTCTTTTATATAGGTGTCAATGAGCAGGCTATAGGTTTCGGAATGAATGTTCTCTATGGCGATTTGAAAGCCATAAAAACAACGGGCTTCAGGAATTTGGACTTCAGAAAGGAATTTTTCTGCCAAATTTTCGTTTACTATGCCATCACTTGCAGCAAAAAAGGCTAATACATGCTTTATAAAATGCTGCTCGCCTTCATTGAGTTTTGCCCAATCATTAAAATCTTGGCTGAGGTCGATTTCTTCTGCCGTCCAAAAACTGGCTTCGGCTTTTTTGTAAAATTCCCAAATATCGCCGTATTTAATCGGGAATAGGACAAAACGGTCAGGATTGCTTTGTAATAAAAATTCCATTATGTTGATAGATTTCACGCAGATTTTCGCAGATTTGGCGCAGATTTTCGCAGAAAGTAGATAAATGTCGTTGTTTACTAATAAAAATAGATAAAAGCCATTTTTTAGAAATAAATGGCACTTTTTCAGCCACAAAATTACACCTTTATACAAGGAAATGAAAATAAAATTATCAACATTTTAATGTGGATATCTTTGAGGGGTTTATTTTTTTGGTAAAGTCTCATAATAAGTTTTATTTTGCAATCGTTTTGTTCACGCAGATAAACGCTGATTAAAGCAAATTTCGCAGATGATAAGTAGCAGTTATCTGCGAAATCTGCTATCATTTGCGAAAATCTGCGTGAAACTCAACACATTATTTTTCTCACAAATGAAAAGACTACATTTTATATTTGTATTTGGAATATTAGGGGGGATATTTCTCTCTTTTATGCCGCTTTCCAAAAACGTGCCGAAAGACCTAAAGCCTATCAAAACCCTCGTCATAGACGCAGGACATGGGGGAAAAGACCCTGGAGCATTGGGAAATGGCTATAAAGAAAAGGACATTACCCTCAAAATCGCCTTGGAATTGAAGCGGGTCGTGAACGAAAATCTGCCCAATATCAAAGTGATAATGACGCGTAGCACCGACAAATTCGTGGAATTAAGCAAAAGAGGCGAAATTGCGCAGGACAATAAGGGCGACTTTTTTGTGAGTATTCACTGCAATTCTGTGCCAAAAGGCTCAAAATCGCCGCATGGAACGGAAATTTATGTACTTGGAACGAATCCCGGACAGGAACGTTATGTAACTTCTATCAAAGAAAATGAAGTCGTGGCGTTTGAAGACAATTATAAGGAAATGTATGGCGGCTTTGACCCAAAATCGCCTGAAGGGGGCATTTTTCACAATTTGATGAAAAACGCTTTTCGGACAGAGAGCCTCAAACTTGGCGGCAAAATAGATAAGCAGTTTAAAGAGCGGGCTGGGCGCAAAAGTTATGGCGTAAAACAAGCTCCTTTTATCGTTTTGTGGCAGTCGGGTATCCCTGCTGTGCTGATTGAAACGGGATATATAAGCGACAAAACAGAGGCTAATTTTCTGGCTTCTACAGAAGGACAGGTGATTATGGCAAGTGCAATTTATCGTTCTATTAAGGAATATAATCAGGAATTGGGGCAATAAATGCGGTTTGATAAGCCTTTCGAGGGACTACAACCCCTCAAAAGGTTATCAACTTTTATTCTATAATTAGTTTTCCTGTAGCAAAATGACTTCCCTTTAATTCCCAAAAATACACGCCGCTTGCCATTTTATCTGTATCAATGGCAATCTTATCATTTTTTATTTCTTCATAAACAGAAATAATTTCTCCATTTATATCAGAAATAGTCAAAATATAAGCCTCTTTTTTATCATTAGCAAAAGAAAGCGTTGTGATATGTGCCGTAGGATTCGGTGAAAGATTGACTTGCTGCTGGAAAAGAGCCTCAACTATTGGAACACTAAGCGTAATTATCAGGGTACTTGTATCAGCCCTACCACATATATCAGTACATATCAAAGTAACTGTATAAGTTCCACTTTGCGTATAAACAGCATTTGCAGCAGTTGCCGTACTTGTATGTCCATTCCCTAAATTCCATGAATAACTTGTATTATTCAAATAACTTGCTTGAAAAATATACACATTATTTGTCGAATTGTAGGTAAAAGCAGCATTAGGCAAAGGAAAAGTATCTGTAACAAAAGTTTGTGTATCTATGAACCCATAGTAATCTGTAACTGCTACATTGTGCGTACCCGCAGCAAGATTGGCAAGTATTTGAGAAGTGCCTGAAAGATTATTGGTATCTTGTATGCCATTACTCCATTCAAACAAATAAGGCAACCTACCTCCCGTAACTACTGCAACTACAGAATCATCTGGGCAGATAGTTGTATTGCTTGTAACAGCCAAATCCATCATATTGTATAAGGTATTGGTAGTAGCATTGGTAATGACAGGCGTATTAAAATCAAAATAAATAGAAGCCTGATTGTGTATTACTGAATATAAAGGCAAGTTTGGTTTCAATTTGATGCCATATTTTACAAAGCCATGTGATAAAGGTTCATTTGTATTAGAGTCAGGTAGATTTATATTGTTAAAAGTAAATACTAAAATGCTATCATTTTCTACCGTAGTAATACAAGCATGACTTGTCATTTGTATTTCTGTATTAGTAATATCCAAATGAGCTATATCTATAGTATCTCTTAATATTACATAAGTTGCTTGCCAAGTACCTGTGTTCTGAAAATGTACTGTATATTCCAACGCTTGTGTATTAGCAGGAATGAGACCATTTATAGTTTGCCCTTGAAGAGAAACCGCTTTATAATTAGGGTCGTAAGCAGCCCCTACAATACAAATACTTACATCTTGATTATTGGAAGGGGTAACATCTCCCGCAGAAGGCATAATACTTAATATAGAATGCATTGTATCACCTATCTGAGCCACAGGATTTACATTTCCCGTTACCCAAATACCTCTCGCAGAGCCGGGCGTAAAATAGGTAAAATCCCACGTAACTGTATGGGTGCTTGTATTATGCGTAGTAGGAGGTACTGAAAATACAATATTTTCAAACAAAGAATCATATTGGTAAGACAAAGTAGCATTAGACAAATTGTAACTACTATTGTGTGCATACAAATAAGCATAATGTCCAAACCCTGGATTATTCCCTATTTCCCAAAGATAAGTTTGCATATCGGATTGATACTCAATGGGAAAATCATTCTGCAAAGAATCTATACCAAGTGTAGAAATATAAGCTGTATCACTAAAATTAGCAGGAAGACAATTACTACTAATAAAAGCAGGATTTAATACTATAGGATAAATAAGGTAAGTACCTGTATCATTTACCGTAAAAGCATAATGTCCATTTGAATTTGTAAAAACAGCTCCCCCTGGGTCTATATCTATCCATACATTAACAATTCCTACTTCTAATGGGTCTTGCACACAATTTCCATTTGCATCTAAATATAAAGTACCTTCTATCCGAGAAAAACAAGAATCCAAAGGGTCATAATTGAGAATAGTAGTAGTATGATAAAAGCAGCCTATAGCATCATACACGTTTATTGAATATCCACCTGCTGCCAAATTACTCAAAGTATCGCCTGTTATGCCATTTGACCAAGTATAAGTATAAGGCAATACTCCTCCAAACATATCTATGCCTAATGCGCCATCTGCCATATTACAATTCGGAGGAGTAGCATTTATAGTAGAACCTACGCCTATTACATTTACATATAAAAGCGTATCCCAAATGCTGCCATTTGCATCTGTTATTGTTAAAGTATAAGCCCCTGCAAATACATTGCTTAAATCTTGAGTAGTATCTCCGTTATTCCAACTATACGTATAGGGAAAATAGTTTCCCCCATGTGTTATATCTATTGCACCCGTTGGCGTTGTACAATCAGAATTTGTAATAATAGCTGCAATATAGTTAGAGTCTATTTCAATATTGGCAAAAACATATTTATGACCGTTAAATGTACAATTATCATCAAAAATATCTATGAGTAAAGGCAATATTTTTCCTCTATAAGAAGAATCGGGATTCCATGAAAAAGTCATTGTCATAGGGCTTGTATTACCATTAGTAGTAAGGGTAGCAGTAGGAAATTCACTAACTGCATTTGTACTAAAAGCTAATAGTTGCCCAAGATTAGGGTCTGTTACATCAATATCAAAAGTAATGGCATGACCTGCTTCTGTCTGTAAATGAAACGGCGGATTTTGATACCCTACTCCGCTTAGATTGCTTATAGTTGCAGAAGGCTCTGTATTTGCTCCGCCCCCAACTCCATTGAGTACAAAAATTTGTACATCACGTTTACTTTGCCCAATCAAAAGAGAATTTCTATATTCTTCTACTTGTATAGCTAATACGCCAACCACAATATTTCCATTTCCATTGGGATTAATGCTTAAATCTCCTGTTACTGGGTCTATGCTACAATTCCAAGTTGTACCTAAAGGCGCAATAGGAGAATATCCTGCATTATAAATAACTGTTTGAGATACATTTTGCATAGCAGGTACTAAAGAATAAACCAATGAATCTCCATCAGCATCATAAGCAATTTGTTGAAAAGTAGAGCCTTGTCCTTGTATTATATACAATGCAGGGGGAGTCATAAAACGGGAAGAACTATTATTAATCGTAAGTGGAATAGTCATTTCGAGATAAATAGCTTCTCCTGCTGCACCACTTGTTATTCCATAACTTCTACAACAAGTACTATAAGATATTTGAACAGCTGTACAAGCAGCAAGCCCTGCAAAAGATATATCTGTATAATAACGGTAACAAGAAACCCCATTAAGACTTGCTGCTGCATAACTACATTGTGTAGTTGTCCCGGGACATACAGGGGTAATATCTCCTGCATAATAACATGTCCAAGCAGGATTTACGGCAGGTAAAGGGCAGCCTATACCCATAAATGTAAGAGTAGGAATAGGAAAAGGGTAATTGAGATTAGGAGGATAAGATGGACAACTAACTCCGCCACAATCGATATAATAAGTAAAATATATTCGATAATATGCACTGCTTAATGCTTCATAAGATATTTCTGCTCCTAAAACGTGTGAGGCATAAAGGCTTTTCAAAGTATATAAACAAGCAAGTAAACAAAACAATACAGTTTTTTTCATCATAAAAATAAATTAAAAGGTATATGCAGGGAAAGAATGATAGATATTGTAAACTATTGAAAAATTGATTTTGGAACAATAACCCTTCAAGTGGTCGCAGACCCTTGAAGCGGTTATTAAACAAAAGACAAAAAAAGCACCATACTTATACAATAGTTTTAGACAGGCGTTGTCGTATATATTGGGTCAGGCTCATTTACATCACCATCTCCCGTATTAGTACTACTATTATCTGCACGAAGATATTGTAGCTCATAATAATTTTCCACATAAGCCAAATTTTCAATATACACATCAATTAAACGTCCAAAATTAGCGTGCATGATTTTGGCGAGCTTCAAACGTTTCTCTTCCAATAAAGCAGAGTTATCTTGGGTAGCCTTTTCATAGCCTTGCTGCGTAGTACGGGCTTGTTCCATTTTATCAGCAAATAATGTTACATCTTGCTCAATAGCACTCAAAGCAGGAAAATTGTGCAAACGCAATGCAAGGGCGCGCGTTTCCCGAATACGAGACTCATAGCCCCCTGTTTGAAAAGGACCTCTCATATTAGGAAGTAACATTTTGTATTCAGGCGTTCCTTCGATATAAATGCCTTGAATTTGAATGTCCCAATACTTGATTTTTGTGCTACTTAATTCTGAAAAAACACTTGCAACAATCTGCGTATGCCCTTCATACATACCTGTATTGGCAATAACGGCTTGATATTGTGCCTTAAAATCCTGATAAATAGGCAAAAACCGACCATACAGAAATTGTATATCTGGGTTAGCTACATTATTGAGTAGCTTGTCGTGGTGGTCAGTCGCCAAAATATTCATCTTTTTGACACTGTTTTTAGTTGTATTGTCAAATACATTGTTCAGAAAAAACCAATCTGTTGTCATACGTTAATAAAATGTGTTAGTTATATAAAATAGGCTGCAAATATATTTGTTTATTTGGAAACAAACAAATAAATAATCGTTTTATATGATTTATTTTTTATAAGTGTTATGGCTTTATTATTTAATAAGGATAAAATATACCTCATTTATTCCTACATACGTAGTTACATACTTTTTGTTAGCCCTGTGGAAATCCTATAGGTAGTTTAAAGGTTTTGAATGCTTCTGTGGAGACCACAGGCTTAGTTTGTTACTTATAAATGTGCCTGTGGAAGCCACAGACATAGTTTGGAGCTTGTAACTGCTTCTGTGGAAACCACAGGCGTAGTTTAGCGGTTTTTGTTAGCCCTGTGGAAACCATAGGGGTAGTTTAAAGATTGTAATGGCTTATGGGGTAATTACAGGTATAATTAAAACCAAAAATACTTTCCAAGTCTTTACGATTTAGAAAGTATTTTTAATTTTGGCTACTTATTGTAATACAAATTTACTCTATCAATAGTTTTCCTGTAGCAAAATGATTTCCTATTAGCTCCCAAAAATAGACCCCACTTGCCATTTTATCTGTATTAATGGCAATCTTATCTTCTTTTATTCCTTCAAAAACAGAAATTACTTTTCCATTTACGTCTGAAATAATCAAAGTATAAGCCTCTTTTTGCGCATTAGCAAACGAAAGGGTTGTGATATGTGCCGTAGGATTGGGCGAAAGACTTACTTGCTGCTGGAAAAGACTATTTTCTATTCCTACTAAAAGCGTAATTGTTTGGCTAACTGTATCAATGCCACCACATATATCTGTACAGATTAAGGTAATTATATAAGTACCGCTTTGAGTATAAATAGCTGTGTCGCTTGTTGCATTGCTGCTTTGTCCATTCCCAAAATTCCATAAATAAGTCATATTATTTAAAGAATCTGCTTGGAAAGTATAAACATTGGCTGCTGCATTGTAGGTAAAAGTAGCATTTGCTATAGGGAGAATCGTTAAAGTAAAAGTTTGAGTATCTGTAAATCCATAATAATCTGTAACAACTACATTGTGCGTACCAGTAGGAAAGTTGGCAAGAATTTGAGAGATACCTGAAAGATTATTAGGGCTTTGTACACCATTACTCCATTCAAACAAATAAGGAGACCTGCCTTGTGTAACTGTTGCAAGTACAAAATCATTTGGGCAGATATTTATATTAGTAGTAACAGCTAAATTCATAGCATCATATAAAGTGTTCGTAGTAGCATTGGTAATGATAGGTGCATTGAAATCAAAATAAATAGATGCCTGATTTTGTATTGCTGAATACAAAGGCAGATTTGGTTTCAATTTTATGCCATATTTTACAAAACCATGCGACAAAGGTTCATTTGTATTAGAATCGGGTAGATTTATATTATTGAAAGTAAATACTAAAATACTATCATTTTCTACCGTAATAGCGCAAGCATGACTTGTTATTTGTATTTCAGTACTGGTAATATCCAAATGAGCTATATCTATTGTATCTCTTAATATGACATAAGTTGCTTGCCAATTTCCAGTATTCTGAAAATGTATTGTATATTCCAAATTTTCTGTATGAGTAGGAATAAGACCATATATAGTTTGTCCTTGAGGAGAAACTTCTTTGAAATTTGGGTCGTAGGAAACAAAAACCGAACTTACAATAGTATCTTGATTATTGGAAGGTATAGAATCCCATAAGATGGGTGTAATATTTGCATAACTAATAACAGGATTACCCATAATAGCGTTAAAATAAGTTGTCCCATACATATATATAGCTTGATTGCTATTAGGATAAAAATTAGTGAGATTCCAAATAGCTGTATAGGTATTTGCATTATATACAGTAGGAGCTGGAACAAATGTAGGGTTTTGTAAAATAGGGTCATGTTGATAAGTTACAGTTGCATTAGCAGTAGGATAATTTACATTATGGCAATTTAGCATACCAAAGTGAGAACTACCTGCCAAATACCAACCTTCTGTTAAATGAATTTCTATATCAGGTTGAATAAACATAGGAAAATCATTATGTAAGGAGTCTATGCTAAGTAAGGAAATATAAGAATTGAGCGTAACATTAGGCGCAAGACAATTATTGATAGGGTTAAAACCATTCAGAAAGAAACCTTGAAGTTGATAAGCTCCTGTATCATATACTGTAAAGGAATAATAACCGTTCATATCTGTAAACATAGCTCCACCTGGGCTAATGTTGATATATACATTACTTATTCCTACTTCTCCACTATCTTGCACACAATTTTGATTGAAGTCATAATATACTGTTCCTTCAATATGAGAAAAACAAGAATCTAAGGGAGAATAATTGAGCATTGTCGCAGTATGAAAGTAGCAACCTTGTGTATCATAAGCATCTACAGAATATCCGCCTATACTCAAGTTATTAATAGAATCGCCTGTCATTCCGTTAGACCAAATATAAGTATAAGGAGCAATACCGCCAAACATATCTATGCCTAATGCGCCATTAGCTATACTACAATCGGGAATAGTAACATTTATATTTGCACTTAATCCAAGTGAATTTACATAAAAAGTATCTGTTAGCCAACTCCCTCCATTTATATCTGAAATAGACAAACTATAAGGACCTGTTAGAATATTGACCAAATCTTCTGTTGTATCTCCATTGCTCCATAAATAGCTATAAGGCGGAAGTCCTCCCCCTACCGTTACATCTATTGCACCTGTAGGCAAAGTACAAGCAGCATCTGTAATGTTTACAGAAAAGTAAGCAGAATCTACTTTTATAGTAGTGAGAAAATAATAATGCCCATTCAATTCACAATTATTATCAAAAACATCAATTACTAAGGGGTAGCTTTCTCCAGTATTGCTTGTATCAGCTGTCCATGAGAATGTTAAAACCATAGGGTTTGTATTGCTAATTGCAGTAAGCGTAGCAGTAGGAAAGTTAGTAGCAATATTGCTTGTATAGGCTAATAATTGAGCTGTATCAGGGTCTGTTATAGTAAGGTCAAAAGAAATAGGATATCCTGCGGTCGTCCGTAGAAAAGAAGGAGGATTTTGAAAACCTAAAGCAGTAATATTACTAAACGTTGCAGTAGGTTCTAGATTAAGAGAAGGATTTATGTTAAGTACACAAATCTGAATATCTCGATTAATCTTGCCCAGCCATGTTCCGTTTCTATACTCATCTACTTGAATCCCTAATACTCCTGCTGCGATAGTACCTGTTGTAGGAACAAAAGTAACTTCTCCTGTTTGTGAATTAATATTACAAGTCCAACCTGCACCTAAAACAGCCGTAGGGGAATATCCGGGATTGTAAGTAACAGTCATACCAGATGCTTGTAAGCATGGAGCAAAACTATATACCAAAGAATCTCCATCAGGGTCGTAAGCAGGTTGTTGAAAAGTAGAAGTTTGTCCTGTAGGAATGTAGGTAATAGCAG
The DNA here is from genome assembly GCA_043751755.1 of Bacteroidota bacterium. Taxonomy (GTDB): domain Bacteria; phylum Bacteroidota; class Bacteroidia; order J057; family J057; genus JAAFHL01. Next base: position 23,975 of record JAYUZN010000645.1, read on the forward strand.
GCGTTACAAAGCGTGGAGAAGAATTGTTGTTATTCATTGGAATAATAAGCTCTGAGTAGATACCTTCTCCTGCTGCGCCACTTATTGCTAAATAGCTTCTACAACAAGCACTGTAAGCAATAATTACAGCATTACAAGCGTAATTACAAAAATTCAAATCTGTATAATAAGTAATTTCAAATACACCTGAAATGGCTGGGTTCCCATTAGCATAACAAGAACTAAGGCTACTTGGACACATGTTGGTAACATCTGTTGTACTATATATTGTCCAATTAACCGCAGAAGCTACTCCCGCACAACCTACGCCTGTAAAATTAATAGCAGGTGCAGGATATGGATTATTCATATTAGGAGGAATATAAGCATTTCCTCCCACACCTCCACAATCCATATAAGTTGTATGGTAAAGCCGATATACACAGCCACCCAAATGTTTGTATGACATCTCTACGCCTATAAAGTGAGAGGCATAAAGACTTTTTAGAGCGCATAAACAAGCAAGTAAACAAAAAAAGATAGTTTTTTTCATAATGAAAATAAATTAAAAAATATATGCAGAAAAAGAATGATGGATATTTTAAATTTTGAAGAAAAAATATTTGGGACAATAACCGCTTCGAGGGTCTGCGACCACTCAAAGGGTTATTGCTCAAGAATAGAAATAAAATAAATTGGTAATCTGGGTTTATGCAAGCCCCCCGTACAATTTACCCATTGTAGGGGTTTCTTGCATAAACTCTTTCTATAATCTCTATACGTATAAATATTTTGTTTTTTAACCCTTCGAGTGGTCGCAGACCCTCGAAGCGGTTAAAAAACGCTACTCTATCAATAGTTTTCCTGTGGCAAACTGACTTCCTGTTAGCTCCCAAAAATAGACCCCACTTGCCATTTTATCTGTATCAATAGCAATCTTATCATTTTTTATTCCTTCATAAACAGAAATAACTTTCCCATTTATATCAGAAATAGTCAAAGTATAAGCCTCTTTTTGCGCATTAGCAAACGAGAGCGTTGTGATATGTGCCGTAGGGTTGGGCGAAAGACTAACTTGCTGCTGAAAGAGGGTAGGGGAGAGGGAGGTTGTAAGGGTAATAGTTTGGGTACTTGTATCTGCTCCTCCACACATATCTGTACATATCAAAGTAATTGTATAAGTGCCATTTTGAGGATAATAAGCTGTTGAAAAAGGGGCAGTACTACTTTGCCCATTACCAAAGTCCCACAAATAAGTAGCATTATTAGCAGCATTGGCATTGAAATAAATGTTATTCCCTGCGGGGGTGTAAGTAAAATCTGCGTTTGCTACAGGATAGACATTTAACATAAAATCATGAGAAACAGTAGCTCCATAATAATCTGAAACAGTTACATTTTGAGTACCTGTAACAAAGTTGGCAGGAATATGAGAGATACCTGAAGTATTGTTAGTAGCTTGTACGCCATTGCTCCAATCAAATTGATAAGGCTGCCTGCCCTGTGTAACTGTCGCAAGCACAGAATCATCTGGGCAGATATTTGTGTTAGTTACTACAGACAAATTCATGGCATTATACAAGGTATTTGTAGTAGCATTGGTAAGGATAGGCGCATTGAAATCGAAATAAATAGAAGCCTGATTGTGTATTTCTGTATATAAAGGCAGGTTTGGTTTCAATTTGATGCCATATTGTACAAAGCCATGCGAAGCAGGTTCATTCGTATTGGAGTCGGGCAGGTTTATGTTATTAAAAGTAAATACTAAGATACTGTCATTTTTTACCGAAATGATGCAAGGGTGGCTTGTTATTTGTATTTCTGTACTTGTGATGTCCAAATGATTTACGTCTATAGTATCTCTTAATATGACGTAAGTTGCTTGCCAATTTCCTGTATTTTGAAAATGTATTGTATATTCTAACTCTTGAGTATTGGACGGAATGAGACCATATATGGTTTGCCCTTGAGGAGAAACTTCTTTGAAATTGGGGTCGTAAGCAGCCCCTATTATACAAAAAGAAGTATCTTGATTATTGTAAGGGGTAATATCTCCCACAGAAGGCAAAATAGATAGATAACTTTTAGTTGTATCTCCTATAGAAGCTAAAAGACTTGTATTTCCTGTTACAGAAATATATCTCCAAGAAC
>JAYUZN010000646.1:0-5501 GCA_043751755.1 Bacteroidota bacterium
TTCGACCAGCAATTTGCGCATCAGGGTTGGGCAGGAATTGTGTCTGCTATCGAAGATTTTCCAAATACTTTGTTAGATGAAAAGAAAATTTCGCTAAAAGAATTGATAATCTTTGAATTATTGTTGGAAATAGATGCACTTGATACCAAATATGGCTTGAATTGGACTCCGCTTGTCAATCGTTTGGACAAAAAACCTGTAGATATTTTTGCAAAAGTAGTAGAAACTGAGTTGGACGAAGTGCTTACTCTTTGGCAAGATGTGTATGAATGGAGCTATTATGACCAAGTTTTTGCGGGTTTGAAGGCGGGACAAAGCATTGAGAAAGACCCTATTGAGGCAAAACACAGTTTTCAGGCTTTGTTTTGTATAGATGACCGAGAATGTTCTTTTCGCCGCTATTTGGAAAGAGAGGACAAAGATTGCCAGACTTTTGGAACGCCGGGCTTTTTTGGGGTAGAATTTTTTTACAAACCAGAACATGGCAACTCTATAACAAAGCAATGCCCTGCACCTGTTACGCCTAAGTTTTTGGTGAAGGAAACAGGCACAGACGAAAAGATACAAAGAGACCTGCATTTTACCAAACAAGCCTACACGCCTTTTGGGGGCTTGCTTATTTCGCAAACGTTGGGTTTTTGGTCTGCTTTGAAATTGGCTATCAATATTTTTAGCCCTTCGATGAGTCCTGCCACAAGTTCTTCTTTTCGACATATGGACCCGCTTTCGCAATTAACGATTGAAAATACTGATGTCAATAACATAGAAAATGGCTTGCAAGTAGGCTATACAATCCCTGAAATGACCGACCGAGTAGAGACTTTGTTGAGAAGTATTGGGCTTGTCAAAAACTTTGCACCGCTTATCTATGTGGTCAGTCATGGTTCTACAAGTGTGAACAACACGCATTATGCAGGCTATGATTGTGGGGCATGTTCGGGCAGAGCAGGTTCAGTCAATGCGAGAGTGGTATGTTATATGGCAAATCATGCTGAAGTTAGACGGATTTTGAAGGAAAGAGGCATTGATATTCCAAAGGAAACGCAGTTTATTGGTTCGCTACACGACACTACGAGAGATGATATTGCTTTTTATGATAAAAGTGGGCTTTCCGAAGAAAATCTGCAAAGGCACAAGGCAAATAAAATAAAATTTCATACAGCATTGAACGAAAATGCGAAAGAGCGTTCACGCAGATTTGAGTCGATAGATACCTCTTTGAGTGCCGAAAAAATTCACGAAAAAGTACGCACAAGGTCGGTTTCTTTGTTTGAGCCACGTCCAGAATTGAATCATGCTACGAATACTTTGTGTATCGTGGGCAGACGGGATTTGTCCAAGCATTTGTTTTTGGATAGGCGTTCTTTTATGAATTCGTTTGATTATCAGGTAGATCCGACTGGAAAATATCTCACCAATATTCTCAATGCAGTTGCACCTGTATGTGGCGGGATAAATTTGGAATATTACTTTTCGCGCGTAGATAACCACAAATTAGGGGCAGGAACAAAGCTTGCGCACAATGTTATGGGGCTTTTTGGGGTGGCAAATGGCATTGACGGCGACCTGCGTCCGGGACTTCCGAGCCAGATGATAGAGGTGCATGACCCGATTCGTTTGATGGTGATTGTGGAGCATTTTCCCGAAGTGGTCTTGGCTACGATTCAAAAAAATCCTGCGACTTACGAGTGGTTTATGAATGAATGGATTCATTTGATGGTCATTCAGCCCGAAACGCAGGAATTTTTGCTGTTTAAGGAAGGGAAATTTTCGCCTTACAAGCCTGTAACAGCCAAAGTAGAAACGGTGAAGGAAGTAAGTGCTTTGTTAGAAGCTACGCAAGATAATATTCCTGTTTATTTGATTCATTAATTTCGGATTTCACGCAGTTATAGTTGTGTGGTTTTTCAAACCGCACCAAAAACAGGAAGAAGTCTTTTGCGATTTGAAAAAACCGCACTAAAAACAGTAAAGAAGCCTTTTTGCGGTTTAAAAAACCGCACAACTATTAAATATCATGACCGAGTTACTCAATATCTTCATCTTACTCCCCATCTTAGGCTTCCTAATAAGCACCCTTATTCCTGCAAGCAAGGAAAAATGGATTTCATGGACGGCTTTTTCGACTGTGGGACTCTATTTTATCAGCTTTTTGGGCTATGTCGGCTATTGGCTGCTACATGGACACCCGCACCTTGATGTCAAAGACCTTACCCTCTTTGAATCAGCGCATTACAAGTTTTTTATTGATTTTTATTTCGATAAAATTTCTGTAGTATATCTGATTGTAGGCGGCTTTTTGACCTTTTTGGTAACGATTTATAGCCGTTTTTATCTGCATAGAGAAATCGGTTATAAACGCTTTTTCAATACGATTTTGTTCTTTTTCGTAGGCTATAATGTTACCGTTTTGGCAGGCAATTTTGAAACACTCTTTATGGGTTGGGAAATTTTGGGCATCTCCTCTTTTCTGCTCATAGCCTTTTACAGAGATAGGTATTTGCCTGTAAAAAATGCCATAAAGGTCTTTTCGGTCTATAGAATTGGGGACGTGGGTTTGGTGTTAGCAATGTGGGCAACGCATCATTGGTTGAAGGAAAACATCACTTTTTTTCAGCTCAATAGCCCAGGATTCATTCACAATCACCTTGCAAATCATGGCTTTGAAGACGTTTTCATTTCGCTTATGATTTTGCTTGCGGCGGCTGCAAAGTCTGCACAACTGCCTTTTTCGTCTTGGCTACCACGTGCAATGGAAGGACCTACTCCGTCAAGTGCCATTTTTTACGGCTCTCTTTCGGTGCATCTTGGGGCGTTTTTGTTGATGAGAACCTTTCCTTTTTGGGACGAACAAATGACTGTGCGTATTTTGATTGGCGTATTAGGCTTTGCAACGGCTTTGATTGCTACACCGATTGCAAGGGTTCAATCCTCTATCAAAAGCCAAATCGCCTACGCTTCTATTACGCAAATTGGCATCATTTTCATCGAAATTGCTTGTGGCTTCGAGTATTTAGCTCTCATTCATTTTGCAGGAAATGCCTTTTTGAGAACTTATCAGCTCTTGGTTTCGCCATCTGTGGTAAGTTATAAAATACGGGAACAGTTTTTCAACTACGAACCAAGACCCCATACTTTCGAGGATTCTTTGCCCAAAAAGATAGAATATTCTATCTATTTGATGAGCCTCAAAGAATGGAAATTGGATTCTGTGATGAATTATTTGGTGTGGAAACCGTTGAAAAGTATCGGCAGAAAGTTGGATTTTCTTACCGTAAATCGGCTGTTTTACTTTGTTATTCCCACTTTTTTGTTAGGCTTAATTGTACTCTATTACAAAGAGTCTTTTCCAGAAAACATAGAAAGCTACCTGCCTTATCCATTCTCTCTCATAGGTTTGATGATGGTGATGAAGTCGTATTCGGAAAGAAAAAGCCCTGAATTGAGTTGGTTAATGATTATTATGAATCATTTTTGGGTAGCCCTTGCGATTTCTTTCAATGAAAACGAAGTTTTTGATATGTCAGAAGCATTTTTTTACTTGATAGGAGTAACATTAGCCGCGATTTTGGGCTATGCTTGTATTCGCAAGCTCCGTTCTTTGGAAAAAAGCATTGATTTGAATGAGTTTTACGGACATTCTTACGAGCATCCGCGCCTCTCCTTCCTCTTTTTGTTGGCTTGTTTGGGCTTAATGGCTTTTCCCATAACGACTACTTTCATTGGGGAAGACTTGGTTTTCAGCCATATACATGAAGACCAGTTGCTGCTTGCCTTTTTTACGGCATTGAGTTTTGTGGTAGATGGGATTTCGGTGGTGCGGCTTTATGCGAGATTGTTTCTGGGACCACATAACAAAACCTATCACGAAATACCTTATAAATCTTCGTAATTTCACGCAGATGAACGCAGATTAGGGACGCAGATTTCCGCAAATATTTGCTTTTTCTGTGAGAATCTGCGGTTAAATCTGCGAAAATCTGCGTGAACCCAAGCATTATTTTTTATTTCTCATTTTTTATTTCTCATTTCTCATTTCTCAATATATGTCAAATAACCAAAATAACTTCCCCGCAGACGGACTTGCGGGTTTGAAAGAAAATTTTTCTTCAGATGCTTTATCAGGCTTTCTGGTCTTTTTATTGGCTTTGCCCCTTAGCTTGGGCATTGCAAAAGCCTCTGATTTTCCAGCCATTTTTGGCTTGGTAACTGCCATTATTGGCGGCATTGTTGTCAGCTTTTTTGCTGGCTCAAGATTGACGATAAAAGGACCCGCAGCAGGTTTAATTGTCATCTCAAGCGGCGCAGTAGCAGCATTTGGCGGAGGAGAAATCGGCTGGCATTTGGCACTTGGCACAATCGTAGTGGCAGGCGCAATTCAAGTCTTGTTTGGGGTATTGAAATTGGGCAAATTAGCCGATTTATTTCCCGGAGCAGCAATTCATGGAATGTTAGCAGCGATAGGCGTTATTATTATTTCCAAACAAATTCATACCTTGTTGGGCGTTCCACCTGCCGAATTGAAGGGCAAAGCTCCCCTCGAATTATTGGCAATGATTCCGCAAAGTATCCTGCACGAGAACGCACATTTGACTGAAATAGGAATAGCTTGCTTGGCAATTTTGATTATATTCAGCATTGTGAAGCATGAAAGAATCAAAAAAATTCCTGCTCCCCTTATTGTGTTATTTGTCGCTATTCCTTTGGGTATTTATTTAGATGTGAAACATGAATCCGCCGTTGCTAATTTTGCTTTGGTAAAAATAGGCAACATTTTTGACACTTTTAACAAAGGAATTATCAATGCTGATTTTGCAGGTTTGACTTCGCATACTTACGCATTTATTAAGTATGTCGTGTTATTTGCGTTAATTGGCAGCTTAGAATCTTTGCTCACCGCAAAAGCGATAGATGCCTTCGACCCCTACAAACGCAAATCGGACTTCAACAAAGACTTGTTAGCCGTAGGACTTGGCAACATGCTTTCGGGAATATTAGGCGGTTTGCCTATGATTTCGGAAGTGGCACGTAGCTCTGCAAATGTAGGAAATGGTGCGAAAACCCGTTGGGCAAACTTCTTTCATGGCGTATTTTTGCTGCTTGCAGTCTTGATTGCCGTTCCGCTTATCGAGATGATTCCGAATGCAGCCTTAGCCGCTATGCTCATTTTTGTGGGTTTCAAATTGGCGCACCCCAGAGAATTTAGGCATATGTGGCATATAGGCAAAGAACAATTTTTGGTATTTACGGTTACTGTGATAGTAACTTTAGCTACAGATTTATTAGTAGGAGTAGGTACAGGCATTTTGTTAGAACTGATTATTAATTTAATTAATGGAATTAACTTCAAAAACTTGTTTAAATCCGAAGTAGAACAAGTTGAAAATGGGGAAGATATTACGCTAACCGTAAAAAGTGGCTTGGTTTTTTCCAATATTTTGGGCTTTAAAAAGAGGCTTTCTGCTTTGCCACAAGGCAAAAATGTAACCATAGAGGTAAGT
>JAYUZN010000647.1:0-15452 GCA_043751755.1 Bacteroidota bacterium
TCTAAGCCACGCTTTTTCTTTCTTAGTTTTCTTTGTGCCTTAGTGGTAAATTGTGATTTTATTCTTTTCGTGTTCCTAAGCATCATTCCTTTTCCAAAATCGTGTCTTGATTTTTGCAAAAATGCAAATACAAGGCGAAAACAAGGAAATTTTTTACTATCTCATTCTATTTATTATGGCAGAACTTTACACAAAAAAGGCTTTATACTTGTTTTTTTGTTTGTTTTTGGGGATACATTCGGCAATCGCTCAAACAACACTTTCTACTACTGCAACCTTCTTGAATAATAATGGCACAGGAACAGCTACCTTCAATTTTCAAAATACCAATGGCTTCCCGATTGTTATTACAGATGTGGAAGGAGTCGTAGGAGCTGCAGGGGTTACTCCTGTAGAATTTTGGTACAAAAACACTGCTTTAGCAGGAGCGCCTGGGGCTATTTCGGTGGGCAATGGCTGGACACAAGTCGCAGCAGGGAGTATTACAGGAATCGCAAATGCAACTACTACGGTTACTCAACCTTTTTTTACGGGTTTGAGTTTTACGATTCCCGCAGGAGTTACCTATGCTTTTGCGGTATATGGACTTAATCAACGCTACTATACCCATCCAGCAGGTACCTCCACCACCTCCGCTGGAGGATGTAACCTCATCACAGGCACAAATATTGGCTATGCAGGGGGAACGCCTCCGGCTGCTCCTACATTTACGCCGCGTGGCTGGATAGGAAAGCTTACTTTTGCCCCTGCGGGTCCTTGTGTGAATCCGCCTACCCCTGGTACTGTTACTACAGTCTCAAATATGGTTTGTCCCAATACCAATTTTACGTTGTCGCTTGCAGGTGGAACGGGAGGGACAGGACAGACCTATCAATGGCAGTCTTCGCCCAATAATAGTACTTGGACTCCCATAGGTGGCGCAACGAATAGCAGCTATACAGGCACGCAGCTGACTTCTACTTACTATCGTTGTCAAGTTACTTGTGGGGTAACAGTAGCCTCCGCCAGCCAATTGATAACGACAAATGGCACTCCGCTTGCAGGGACTTATACAATCAATGGTGGACTGCCAACAGGAGGCACAAACTATCAGACGTTTACGGATTTGGCTATAGATTTGAATTGTGCAGGAGTATCTGCGCCTGTGGTCGTCAATGTGATACCTGCGACCTATACAGAACAGATAAACATAGGCAATATTCCGGGTTCTTCGCTGACGAATACAGTTACTATCAATGGCAGTGGCTCGACTTTGACCTTTGCGGCGATTATTACGGCTCCGCATACTTTGATGCTAAGTGGGGCGGATTATATGAGTTGGAATAACATGAGCATTGTGGGAACGGGAGCTACGTATGCCCTTGCTTGCCATTTGTGGAATCAATCCGATAATAATACCTTCAATACCTGTACTTTTACCGTTCCTGCCAATGGAACTTCTACGACACAAGTACCATTTTCGCTGAGTGGCTCGGCAACTTCGGCGACGCTTGCAGGTACATCGGGCAACAACAACTTGGTCAATGCTTGTACCTTGAATAGTGGCTATTACAACCTTTGTATGGTAGGGAGTCCTACTATAGTCAATACGGGAAATCGGGTTATAGGCTGCAATTTGTTAGATTTCTATTTTTATGGTTCTTACAATTTATACCAAAATGGACTCATTATTGCGCAAAATATAATAGAGCGTCCTACGAGAACTACCCTTACTACCTGCTATGGGGTGTATCTTTCTACGGGTTGTGTAGGGACTTTGGTAGAAAAAAACAGGATTCGCAATACTTGTGGTGCAGTGCCTAATAGTGCGGCGGCGGCGTATGGTATCTATTGTTTGGTGGACGGAACAGTGGGGAATGAAAATCGAATTTATAATAACCTGATATCAGGCATTGTGAGTGCGGGGATAATAGGAGGCATATATGCGCCAGGGGCAGATTATATAAAGATTTATCATAACACAATTTCCCTTGATGATGTGAGTTCTACGGCTACGGGAGCTACGTATGGGATATTCAGCACAGGGAATGTAGGGGGAATGGATTTTAAAGATAACCTTATAAGTATCACAAGGGGCGGAACGGGGACGAAATATGGTTTGTACTACTCAACCCTTCTGCCATTGAGTAATTTCAATGACATTTATATAAATGCAGCAGCAGGAACGAACTATGTAGGATATTATTCGGTTCCAGCTACAGGATATACCACTTTAGCAGCTTGGCAAGCCGCAAATGGCTCTATTTGGGACCAACAAAGCGTGAGTGTAGCTCCCGTTTTTCAAAGCCCTGCTACGAATGACTTTACGCCTACTTCTGTAACCCTCAATAATGTAGGAACTTTTGTAGGAGTTACGACAGATATATTAGGAACGACTCGGGGACCCAGCCCTGATGTGGGCTGCTATGAGTTTTCGGTTTTCGCACTTGATGCAGGAGCTTTTGCGTTGATTGCGCCCGCAGTAGGAAATGGCTGTTATTCTGCGACCGAGCCTATTACGATTCAAATCAAAAATTATGGCTCTACTACCCTCAATTTTAGCACGAATCCTGCCACTATCACTTGCAATATTACAGGTCCTGTCAATAGCACTTTGACGGCTTCGCCTACAGGAACCGTAGCACCTGGAGCTGTGATGAATGTTCTTTTGATAGGAACAGCCGATATGAGTGTGAATGGGACTTATACTATCAATGCCACCATGTCCACCTCGGGCGACCCAAATGCCGCAAATGATGCAATGACGGCTGCCTCCAGAACAAAAGTGGCTTTGACGGTAGGGACAATCACCGCTTTACCTAATTCATTGTGCGTATCCGGCAACTCAACACTTGCATTGACGGGAAGTGTAGGGGCGAATATTCAATGGCAACAATCTACCATAAGTAGTACAGGTCCATGGACAAATGTAGGCACAAATGCCACGACTTATGCTGCCACAGGGGTTTCGCAAACCACTTATTATAGGGCAGCATTATCTTGTAACTCTCCTTTTAGTTTTACTAATATAGATAGTGTTACCGTCAATTCTCCTGCAATTCTTACTACTGCTCCTGCTTCTATCTGTGGGATTGGCTCACTCACGTTGGGAGCAACTTCTACCGCAGGCTCTACGGTAAATTGGTTCGCAGCTTCTACTGGGGGAAGTCCACTTGCTACAGGAAATAGCTTCGCAACTCCTATCCTTAATACAACCACCTCATATTGGGCGGCAGGGGTAACGGGAACAGGGGGAACTGCAAGCGTAGCAATGCCCGCAGCAGGCACCAATTTTGTCGGAAATGTAAGAGGCTATTGGTTTACAGCTCCAACCAGTTTTACCATAACGGGTTTGCAAGATTTGGGCGCAGCCGTAGGAAATCAAAGTATTGCCATAGTGAAATTTAATGGAAATACGCCTCCACCTACTTTTGCTACGGTTACTAATGCCTTTACAGTCTTGTATTTAACGCAGAGCAATGCCAATTTGGGGGTAATTCCAGTAAGTATCCCCATTAATGCAGGAGAGGTAATTGGGGTTTTGGGGCAAAGAGGTACAACTACCTCCTATTCTGTTGCAACAGGTGCATATACAGCTACGATAAATGGAATGACTACTGCGTTTACTCGTATGGGTATGCAATTTCCGCTATCAACTACTGCACCTCAAGACCTTTGGCAAGAACCCGCCTCTAATATTGGTAGGGTTCAAATGACCTATCAAGTAGGTTGTGAAAGCCCAAGAGTTGCGGTTATTGCTACTATTACGCCAGGTCCTGCTTTTACGGTTATTCCCAATAAATTGGTGTGTAACAATGTCATTACGCCTTTAACGGTTACTTCCAATGTAAACGACTTTAATCAATATATTTGGTCGCCTAATACCAATCTATATACAGATGCTTCGGCTACCATTCCTTATACAGGTACAAATGTAGTAAATGGCACTGTTTATCATAAATCGAGTGCCGCAGGAACAAATGTAATTTATTGTAATGCCTATAACACAAGTAGTACTTGTGCAAACATAGACACTGTAAGCATGACCACGCAACCCGCTTCTGTGGTAACGATTGGCGACTCTGTGTGTGTTTCGGGCCCTGCTACCATCAATTTATTTGGGACAAGTGTCGGGCTTCAATGGCAGCAGTTTTCGGGCAGTTGGACGAATATCGCAGGGGCAACAACAAGCACCTATATTACCCCAAGTCTGAGTGCAAATACCGATTATCAAGTGTTGATAATGAATAGCTTAGGGGCAAACTGCTTTATTCAAGCAGTGCCTGTGGTGGTTTCCAATCCGCAAGTACTTAGCACAGCCCCCGGCTCAAGATGTGGGGTAGGACCTGTTGTATTAGGGGCAACCTCAGACCCTGGCAGTACCTTGCTTTGGTACAATACGCCTACGCCTACGAGTTTGCCTTTAGGGACAGGACCTTCATTTACCACCCCTTCGATTGCTTCTACCACCAACTATTACGTACTTGCAGCATCTGCGGCAAATGCAGCAGCTCCCGGCAGTTTATTTACCACAAATGCAGCAGGAAATGGCGCAAATGGCAATTTGTTTGATGTGCAAGCCGTAACAACTATCCGAATAGATAGTTTTTCTATCTTTGCAACGGTAGCCAATACTACTTTTTCTGTCTATTATAGAGTAGGCACAGGGATTGGATTCAATACCTCAAATGCAGGTTGGACTTTGATTGGTGCAGGAACGATAGGAACTATCAACCCTATTCCCGCAAACTTGACGAGGATTCCGTTGAATATCAATGTGATATTGAATGCAGGACAAACTTATTCTTTTGCCATTTCTACAAGTGCTACTGTAAGCTACACAAATGGAACGACTTTGGGGAACTTGTATGTGCAAGACCCTAATCTCAAAATCTATGAAGGATATGGGGGAACTGCGGTAAATCCGGGTTTTGGCTTTACCAATACGCCGCGTGTATTCAATGGCAGAGTTTATTATACAGCAAACTTAGCCTGTTCTTCTGCGGCTACCTTAGTAACAGCTACGGTTACGCCGCCGCCTGCACTCACAATTTCGGGTACAACGGCTGCCATTTGTGCCAACTCGCCTTCGTCGGTGATTAATGTTACGTCTTCACAAGGAAACTATAATACCTATAGTTGGTTCCCTGCAACAGGCGTAAGTGGCAATGTTGCTTCGGGTTATACCTTTAACCCCTCTGTAAGTAGCACCTACGTGCTGACGGCTACGCAAACTTCGGGGGCTATGTGTCAAGATACAGCAGCAGTTACGATTACTGCGAATCCTGTGCCGATAACGCCTACCATTACGCCCAATACAAGCACGATTTGTAATGGCTCGATTCAAAGTTTGGTGGCAAGTGGGAGTAACAATACCATAACGGCTGCCACAGGTGCTGGAGTACTTACTACTTCTGCAACAGGCGTAACCCCATATAGTAGCTTTTACGAAGGTTCGCGGGAGCAGTATTTGATTCTTGCGACTGAATTGAATGCCATGGGATTTGTAGGCGGAAACTTGACAAGTCTCGCTTTTGATGTTACGGCTTTGGGGACAGGACTTTTTGCACAATCGGGCTTTACCATCAAATTGGCGCATACAGCAAATACTACTTTAGCTTCTGCGTATGGCACGCCTATAGGTTCATTTAGCACCGTTTATGGACCCGTTTCGCAGGGCGTGCCGAATTTAGGCTTAAATACCTATACTTTTGCTTCGCCTTTTGCGTGGAATGGTACTTCTAATATCTTGGTGGACATCTGCCACGACAATGACCCTACCAATACTTGCGCGCTTTGTTACAGCACGAGTTCTACGGTAAAATACACCACTACAGCCTTCAATTCTGTATGGGGAACATATAACGACAATGCCGCAGCTTGTGGGGTAGTGGCAGCAGTTACCATTACCACGCCTACCACAAGACCGAATATGACTTTTACCCAATCGCTTGTAGGCAATTACACTTGGGGACCTCTCGGTACGTTATATACAGACCCTGCCGCAACTGTAGCTTATTTGGGAACCGTAACTAACACCATTTATGCCAAGCCTACCGCTACGGCGACTTACACCGTAACTGCCACAGGCTCAAATGGTTGTAGTTCTACTTCTACAGGAATCGTTACCGTCAATCCGCCCGCAGTAGCGAATGCAGGAAATGGGCAAACGATATGTTATGGAAGTACTGCCAATATCGCAGCTACTTCTTCGGGTGGGGCAAATGCTGGGACATGGAGTGGCGGACTTGGCAATCTGGGTTCGCCTTCTATGGGAAATACGACTTATACCCCTGCTTTGGCAGAAAGCGGCTCTGTCGTTATTTTGACGTGGACAACAAACGCAACAGGCTTGTGCCCTCCTGCAACAGATACAGTACGGATTGGGGTAAATGCACCAAGTACCTCAAATGCAGGAAGCAACTCTACGATATGCGTAACAGGGGTACGGATTTTGAGTGCTGTTTCTACGCCCGGCACAGGTACATGGAGTACCCCGAATGGCTTAGGAGCGTTTGGAAGTTCAAGTTCGGCAAATACCATTTACACGCCAAATGTAGCAGATGTTGCAGCTTCGCCTATCTTACTTATCTGGACAACTTCTGCCCCCGTAGGTCCTTGTTCGGCAAAAGCGGATACTTTAGACCTTACCGTTACGCCTGTGGTTACGACAAATGCAGGAAATGGGCAAACGATTTGTTATGGGACAAATGCCAATCTGGGAGCAACTTTCTCTGGCGGAGCAAGTGGAGGGAGTTGGTCTGGCGCAGGGGCAGGAGCTTTTGCCAATGCCAATGCTGCAAATACTGCCTTTATTCCGAATATTGTTCAAAGCGGCACTACCCTCACTTTGACATGGACAACGAATGCGACAGGGGCTTGTGCAGCAGCAAATGACACCGTAAATATTAGCATCAATTCTGCGGCTACGGTGAATGCAGGAACAGACATAACGGCTTGCTCTTTGAGTGCTATCACTTTGGGCGGAAGCATTGGGGGAAGCGCAACTTCGGCAACTTGGTCAGGAACTTACGCAGGGACTTTCTCAAGCCTTAGCAATCCTACGGGAACTTACACGCCAAATGCGTCCGAAGCAGGAAGTACACTTACTTTTACTTTAACCACAAATGACCCAGACGGCGCAGGTCCTTGTGCTGCGGCTACAGATATGGTGGATATTTCCATTTCAAATATGGTAGCAAATGCAGGACTTGATGTTACTTTCTGCGGAACAGGCACAACTACCCTTTCGGCTACTTCGACAGGTGGAACAGGGGCAATAGGCTATGTTTGGAATAATGGCGCAACACAAGGAGGTTCGGTTTCTCCCGCAAGTACCACAACTTACACAGTAACTGCCACAGATGCAAATAGCTGCACTACCACAGATGCAGTAGCAGTTATCATCAATCCAGGGGCAACTGTAAATGCAGGAACAGACATAACGGCTTGCTCTTTGAGTGCGATAACATTGGGCGGAAGCACGGGCGGAAGCGCAACTTCGGCAACTTGGTCAGGAACTTACGCAGGGACTTTCTCAAGTCTTAGCAATCCTACGGGAACTTACACGCCAAATGCGTCCGAAGCTGGAAGTACACTTACTTTTACTTTAACTACAAATGACCCTGACGGTGCAGGTCCTTGTGCTGCGGCTACGGATATGGTGGACATTGCGATTTCAAACCTTGTCGCAGATGCAGGAACAGATGTTACTTTCTGCGGAACAGGCACAACTACCCTTTCGGCTACTTCCACAGGTGGAACAGGGGTAATTGGCTATGTCTGGAATAATGGTGCGACTCAAGGAGGTTCGGTTTCTCCTGCAAGTACTACGACTTATACAGTAACTGCCACAGATGCAAATAGCTGTGTTGCGACAGATGCAGTAGCAGTTATCATTAATCCTGGCGCAACCGTAAATGCTGGAACAAACCTCAGCACTTGCGGACTTGCCACGCTCAACTTAGGCGGTTCTTTTGGGGGAAGTGCAAGCTCAACAACTTGGTCAGGGACTTATGCAGGGGCTTTCTCAAGCCTCAGCAATCCTGCGGGAACTTACACGCCTGCTATTACCGAGTTAGGCACAACCGTTACTTTGACTTTGACAACTGATGACCCTGACGGAGCAGGCCCTTGTGCAGCCGCTACGGATAATGTGGATATTGTCATCGGGGGTTATGCTACGACTTTGGCTCCACCTGTGGCTTCTGCAACGCCTTGGATAGCCGATTACGAACATACAGATGTGTTTGCTTGGACGCATTACTACGACAATGCAGGTACGCCTACCAATTATTGTGATGACTATTTGGTATTGTCTATTCAAAATGCAAATACGGGCGGAAATGCGATAGGACACATAGGAGACCCTGGTTTCTCGGTAAAAGTGGCAGGGCAGGGAGCTTATTCTTTGACAAATGCAAGCACGCCTTATGTAACTTCTGGCGTAAACTGGTATTTGATGGGACGTTACTGGGAAACAACGCCTATAACACAACCTGCAAATGACTTGAATGTAAAGTTCTATTTTACCAATGCAGATTTCAATGCAGTAAATGCGGTGTCTCCTTATGTGAGTAGCAGCCCTACGCAAATGGCTTTTTACAAAATCAATAATGGGGTAGGCGGTACGCCTACTTACAATCCTGACCCTTCTTTGCTTCATGGCGGGGTTCCTGTGGCAAGTCCTTTTGCCTACGATGGCACAGGCTATTGGCAGTATTTGAATGGCGCAACGCCTTCTACAGCGAATTGGGCATATAGCACGTTGGGAACAGACCATGTAGCAGAATATACGATTGATAGGTTCTCTGGTGGTGGCGGCGGCGGAGGCACAGGAAATGCTGGAGCTTTCCCTGTAGAATTGTTGAGTTTCACAGGCTATAACAATGGAGATGCAAATGTATTGGAATGGGTAACGACCAAAGAAATGAACAATAAGGAATTTGTATTGCTGCATAGCAGGGATAATATTTCTTTTGAAGAAGTGGCAACTGTGCCTACACAAGCTGCAAATGGCATTTCTACCACGCCTTTGACCTATAGCGCGATAGACGCAGATTTCGGAGAAAAAACCTATTATCGCTTGAAACAAGTGGATATTGATGGGGCTTCGCGCATGTATCCTACGACTGTGGAGGTGAATGTCAATAATGACTTGAATACGGTGGTGAGTTTGTTTCCAAATCCTGCAAAAGAGCTATTAAATGTTTCTATAACACAGGCACAAGGCGGCAAGTACAAAGTGGAAATGTATGATGCGATTGGAAAATTGGTGTCTGTTCACAAGGTAGATTTGAAGGGGGGAAATGATATTTTGACGATTGAGGTTGCGGACTTGGCACAAGGGACGTATATTATTATGGTCAAAAATGCGGATAATGGAACGGTGGCAAATACAAGGTTTGTGAAGGAATAAAGAAATTTTGGTAGGAATATCAGCAGCCTGTAAGACGCAAGTTTTACAGGCTGTTTTTGCCGCTGTCGGAACTTTGCAGTAAAATGTATGTTAAGTATGAGTGAGAAATAATCTGAGCATATATTGAAGCAATAAATAGTTGATTATTATGTACTTATCCTAACTTTCAACTCTCAACTTTCAACTTTCAACTACTTATCTATGAAATCTGCGCAAAATTGCCCAATACTCAAACAAAAATCCTAACTTTGTCCCATAAATCAAACACACATACAAGTATGCCACTCGACAAATACGGTATCGCAAAACGCATTGCAAGCGAATTACAAGACGGTTTTTACGTCAATCTCGGAATAGGAATCCCAACTTTGGTTGCCAATTATATTCCCGAAGGCATGACGATTTTCCTGCAATCTGAAAATGGATTGTTGGGAATGGGTCCCTTTCCCACAGAAGCAGAAGTAGATGCAGACCTCATCAATGCAGGAAAACAGACCGTTACCATGTTAGCAGGGGCTTCTTTGTTTAGTTCTGCGGATAGCTTTGCCATGATTCGTGGCGGACATGTGGATTTGACTGTGTTAGGCGCAATGGAAGTTTCTCAACAGGGCGACATCGCTAATTGGAAAGTGCCGGGCAAAATGGTTAAAGGCATGGGCGGCGCAATGGACTTGGTGGCAAGTGCCAAAAATATAATTGTAGCCATGCAGCACACCGACAAAGCGGGCAATTCCAAACTCCTGCCTTCTTGCACTTTGCCAATTACAGGCGTGCATTGCATCAAAAAAGTGGTAACGGATTTGGGGGTATTTGATATTCGAGACGGAGCTTTTCATTTATTAGAGCTTGCCCCCGGCGTAACTGTGGCGGAAATCAAGGCAAAAACAGCAGGAAAATTGGTCATTTCTTCAGAAGTAACAGAAATAAATCTATGAAAATAACGCATATTTCTATCGAAAAACATCTTCAATTCAAGGATTTTGACTTGGATTTGACCTATCCGAAAGGGCATCTCAAAGAGGGACAGCCTTTGGATAAGGTATGTATTATTGGGCAGAGTGGCACAGGGAAAACGACACTATTGAATTTGTTGTATGCGTTTGGGGAGCTTGTAGAAAAAGAGGTAAGGAATAGACAATCAACCCTTTATTTTCCTATAGAAAGCGATTTCAAAATAGCTGCCTTAGATTTTTATGGAGAGAAAAAAAAAGAAGATATAACGAGACTTTGGTCAAGATATAATAATGGCGAAGATTATATATCTTCGGATTTGCACTTGAAAGGAACAGATGGAAGCATAAAACGTGTAACAAGTGTTCCAAAAGAAGTATTTGGTTATGAAAAAATACTTCAACAAAACAAGTTATTTTTTTATATAACAGCAGATATTTTAGCTCAATTTAGCCATTTATCAAACCCCATTAAAGAAGAAAAAAAATTAGTTGGTATGGTAGGGGAAGAAGATATGGAATTAAAGCAAATATTAGAAACCTATCATCAAGAAAAAATGATTAAGATTGATTCTACTACTGACCCCAATCTTTGGAAATATATTTTGAAAGAAATAGCGGCTTTTGACAAAAAAGTAACTCAAAAGAACCAAGAGCTTTTTAAAAAACTAGCTTCTAAAGATGCAGAAAAAGTTTTTAAGGAATTTATTGCATGGAAAAAAGAACAGGCAAATCCTCGTACAGAATTAGCCGAAAAACTGAATGAAATACTCACTTCTTTTCACCTCAAAGTGGACCCAGAAGAAATGGAACATTATCTCACTATTTTAACTCAGAATGAGGAAATCATCATTCCCCATCATCAGCTAAGTACAGGAACAAAGCAAATTATACTTACCACTTCTTTGTTATGGGGCGCAAAACTTGATAATGCTGTTGTGTTAATAGATGAGCCAGAATGTTCTTTATACCCCGACACACAACGAAAAATCGTAGATTTTTATACAAAAATCGCTGATACTTCACAATTTTTTATAGCCACTCATTCACCGATTATTGCAGCATCTTTTGAACCTTGGGAAATCATAGAATTAGTACTTGAAAAAGATGGCAGTGTTAAACAAGAAAAATACTACGAAGGTGAGCGACATATAAACAACTATTTTACCGATTTTCGATATTTGCGCTGGGACGATATTTTGAGAGAGGGTTTTGGTATGACAGAAGAAGGAAATTCGGAATTTAGAGATAAAGAACTCATGAAAATAGCCCGATTAGCCAAAAGATTAGAAAAAATGAGAGAGGAAGGAAAAGGGCAAACGCCTGAATATGAGGTATCTCTATCTGAATATATCACTTCTGCCAAAAAAGTAGCTTGGAATTATGAGAAAGATTGACAAACGGATTTGCATTGCTACACAGTACGAAGATTGGATAGCAAAAAAGGAAAAAGCGTTTCAAGAAACGGGCAGAAAGATTCCTAATTACAACAATAATGACGAATATTATTCCAAAGATGTATTTGTTGCCTTGTTATATTGTCAAAATGGGCTATGTGCTTATACTGAAAAAAGATTGATATATCCCACTGAATTGGAAAAGGCGATTCAGCAATTTGATTCGCAAGGAAAATATCAAGGAGAACGCCCAAAATGTGATGCAGATGTTGAGCATTTTGATAGCAAAAAGAAGGCAAAAAATGGTTGGGCTTGGGATAATTTTCTGGTTGTATATGATTCTGTGAACAAGGCAAAGGGCGAAAAAGTCATAGATGAGATATTAAAGCCTGATAATGAGGCATATAATCCTTTTTTGTTATTGGAATACGACAAAAAACATCATCTTTTTTTCGCAAATGAAACAGAAAATGATTCCGAAGCTTGCCAAAAAATAGAAAATATGATTATTGTTTTAGGCTTAAATCATACTTCTATTAAGCACGAAAGAAAGGAGTATCTACAAGAATTATGGCTAAAACAAAAAACAGATACAACATTGCTGCCAGATAGGTTTTTTACAGCCTACGGAATGGCAATTCAATCTATAAATGAACAAAAATAGCCTTTTTTGAGGGCATGTTTAATAGGGTGGCGCACCTTTCAAAAGTGCGTCCCCCTAAAACGCTTAACTGCTATCATCTGCGGAAACCTCAAATCCCTCAGCTCCCTTTTTTGCTCAAAAACCGAGAATCCAAGAAATACACAATCTTCACTGACAAAGAATTGGTTTGTGGACTTTGAAAAGTATGCTGCCACGTGCCAAAATACGCAGGAATATACTGCCCACTAAAATCTGAAATGGCATTTTTCCACACAATCGACAGCTGACTGCCCGCCGTAAACTCCCAATTATACACCAAATCTATGTTAAAAGCATTGAAAGACAAGTCGTGAGACTCGCTGTAATTGGGGTAAAGCGACCAATTTCCCTTGTCATCTAAGCGATAATATTCCTTGTAATGCGTAGTGAGCGAATAATGGCGCAGGCGGAAACTCAAAGCCATACGGCGGGTGAAATTGTAGGTCGTAGAAAAAACATTCGCAATCGTTCTCACGTCCCTTTTGCCAAAAACAGGCTCATTATTATTGTCCATCGCTGCCCAACCGATTTCATTGCGCGGCATCTCAAAACTGAAATCATATTTGAATGTCAGGCGGTTATTTACCCGATAGCGAGGCGTGAAACCTATCCAATCCGATTGCGTAGTTTTTTGGTAACTTGTGCCAGAAAAATGCCCATAATACGCATCTATCGCCAACTTTTTGACATAATTGGACGAAATCCACGCCTCTCCCCATGCGCCCGCGCTTAGACGTACATATTTGTTGGGGGTGCGTGTAGCAAAATAATCATGTACAGGCAAAGGGATAATTTCCCCATTGCAGCCATACGCCCAGAATTTCTTGGTCAAAAAGAAACAATTATAATTGATTTTCAATGCCATATAATCCTTGTTCGCATAATATTGCTTGTATTCCGCCCCCAAAGTGACGCGGCTACGATTGATTTTCCCTTTTGGCTCAAATTGCTGAAAAGTAACATTTGCGGTGTTACTGATGAAATTATTGATTGCCAAATAACCCAAATCGTTTTGGTCATAGTTGGCAGAAAATAGGCTTCTTGCCACTTCAAAATTGAACTTGCCACTGTATTTTCCCGCAGCCACATTGTAGGCATAGCCCAAAGTATTGTATTTATCCGCAGCAACGCCAAAAAGTTGGCTCAATTTGGCATTGCCTTTGATAGCAAAGCTATTTTTTTTGTCGGTAAACTTCGTCATAAGTGCCGTAACATTCGCATCTGGCGCAGCACCATTGCGCATAACATTGGTATTTACCAAAGAAATATAGGAGTTTTTCCAAAAAGGCTGGTCTATAACCACCATGTTATAGTTGGTCAAAGGGTCAGTTTCTATCCGCCTTTCATTGCCCAAACTATCCGCTATTCGGGCAAAAGTGGGCTTTGTTATAGAATTAATGAAGCCTATTCCTAATTTCCCTTTTGTTCTGCCCGATATTTTGGTAGAATTGAGCAGTTGCGAAGTCGTAGGATTAACAACAATATGCTCTCCTGCCTTCAAACTATCCGCAACCCCGTAATAATTCAGGGGTCGCCCGCCTACCCTACGGCTATAAAACAAATCTTCTTTGTTAAATAACTCTGTTCCTTCCGTAAAAAAAGCCCGAAAATCATTGAAACGCACCTCATACGGCGTAAGGTTATAGACGATATTGTCGGATTGAACCTGCCCAAAATCGGGGACAAGCGTCATATCGAGCGTAAAACTCTCATTTATTCCATACTTCACATCAGCCCCTCCGCGCGGCGTATTTGTCCACGTATTTGTATTTCCATCATGAATGGCATAGTAAGAAAGGTAGGGAAAAAACATCAAACGCAAAGGCGGTTTCACCTCTTTTATGCCATTGAGTTGCCCAAATTGATTGACAAAACCCGGTTTTGCAGGGTCTATCGCACTCCAAAAACTCTTTTCTCTATATCTCCTAATCACGCGAAGGAAGTTGATGCCCCAAGTTTGCTCTGGTTTATCGGCAAAACGAATGGCAGAATAGGGGATTTTCATTTCCACAACCCAGCCTTTATCGGTGATTTTGACCGCATTATACCATACAGCATTCCAATTTTGGTCAGGGTCATTGTTAGAATGTCGAATGTCGGTCTGTACGCCCGAAGCGGAGGACACAAATTCAAAGGCATTTTGGTCGTCATTGTAGGTATCTAATTGAACACCAAACAAATCCGCATTGTTTTCGCCTGCATCTCTTGTACCAAGTTCCCGCAAAATAGAGTCGGGATGAGGGTCATAGAGAACTGCGCCAATATAAATGGCAACGTCATCATACGTTACTTTTACTTCGGAATCGAAATGTGGAAGGCTATTTGGGTGCGGAACGGCTTGTACAAAGCCCGTAGCAGGGGCAAGCGTCTCCCATATCGGCTCGGACAAAATGCCGTCAATTTTGAGGGGTTCGGTACTGCGCACAGTCAGCATTTGTTTGAGGTCAATAGCAAAGGAAAAATGAACAAGGAAAACGCCGAGAATAGAAAGAAAAAGTTTTTGCATACAAAATAGAATATAGTGTTTCTGAAATGAATGAGTTGAAAAGGGAGGGAAATCATTACAAATAGGAGTTCGCATTTTTCAAATGGCAATAAAGCTTCCTGCCAGTTAGAAAATGGCAGCTACGGAAATGGACTATCATTGAAGATAGTAATTGCCTTTTTTCATGCGTCTTGAAGCCTGGGATTGGAACACTATCTAGATTATCCCGAATCGAAACATCACTCGGAATCTACGATAAGCCAAATAAACTCAAGTAATTACTCGAACCATTCTGCTTTTTGACCGTTCTTTGTTGTTCTAAAAAAGAACTATTATTTAAGAAAAATATAGAAAAACCCGCTAAGGATTGAAAAATAAATAACTTGATGATTTAGTTAAGTAGTACCGACTAAATAAACATGGTTAAGATATTGGTTGTATTGCTGGTGCAAGCGTCCGCTCAATGCAGTCAGTTTAGATTTCGGATAGTTTAAAAATGATGTTTTATTACGGGAAGATTTACAAATTTGAGGCAAATTTG
>JAYUZN010000648.1:0-1546 GCA_043751755.1 Bacteroidota bacterium
CCCACGCCCAATTCGCGCCAAGTAGCAGGAATCACCAACTGCTCCACCATAGGTCTTTCACTCCCGTTGAAATTGACGGGTAAGTGATTCTCGTTCAACATGCCGATGCGCGGAATAAAAAGCCCTGCCACTACATACTGTTTTGGCGTAAGATTAAACTTCAAAAAAGCCTGTTCCATTGCGATTTCCCCTTTTGCTTCGCTTCCTGCAACTACCGCATTTTCGATTTCCAATTCGGAGAAAAAAGAGATTTTGGCATTAAATTTATGTCCTACAAATAAAACGACCCTTTCCAAGCTGGCAATGGAATGTTTTCGGACAAGATTTCGCTGATAATAGGCATTTCCATAGCCCGAAAGAATGGTTTTACTTTTGGTAAGTCCATTTTGCAGGGAATCTTCACCTGTGTATAATTGCTGTTGTGCAGGTGTGCGGTACTGCGAAAATGCCCCTGCAAATAGGCATATAAATAGAGACAAAGATAGGTATTTTTTGGCAGCCATAATTGAGATAAATGAGAGATATTATTTCTGCCGCAAAGGTAATTCTTATTTAGACTAAATCCAAATAAGAGATTTAATATTTTTCAAAAATATTTTTCAGCCCACCCGTAGCTGCCATTTTTTAAATGGCAGTAGTGAGGGATAGAAGGGGAGATAAATGGGATAAAAAGCATTGATTTTCGGGAGGATTTCGCGCAGATTTTCGCAGATTAAAAAACGCAGATTTCACGCAGATTTTTTTAGTTAATCTGCGTAAAATCTGCGTCCCCATCTGCGCAAATCTGCGTGAAACTACAAAGCACTCACCAATTTTCCGCCTCTTTCCCACTTCAAAGTCCTATAATTAAACGGCATAAGCACATTTCCTTCGGCATCAATCAGCCCAAATTTCCCATTTTTGCCGGCGATAGCTGTCCACTTTTTTTCATACAAAGAAAACCTATCCAAACTATCATATTGAAGCGGAACAATGATTTCGCCCTCGTCATTTATATAGCCATACTTGCCGTCTGAAGCCACTTTTGCCAGCCTTTTGTCATCATAATTGGCAAAAGGTGCAATTTCGTCATATTTAAGCGGGATTTTGAGGTCGCCGTCAGCATCTAAAAAGCCCCATTTCCCATTTCTACACACTTTGAGCGGATAATCATTTTTCGTTTCGCAAATAATGGCATTGTATATAACAGGGATTTTCAACTTCCCGTCTTCATTGACCATTCCAAATTTATTTTCAAACTGCACCAAAGCATACGAACGCTTAGAGACCATTGTAGGCAGCAATTTGGGCAATGCCAGCATATCAAACGTTTGCGTAGGAGCCGTTGTTTTTTTGCCCATCAAAGAAAATAACTCATATTGATAATCCAAACGCATACGTATATCTAAGTTATCTGTTTTAACATAGCGTTTAAAGTTATAATCAAAGCCATTCAATTTCTTTTTGGCACCCACAAATAACTTATGATTCCACATCCAAATATCCGCATATTCTATTGGCAACACAAGATTAAAAAGGGAATCTACGACCCCATACTTTCCGTTTG
>JAYUZN010000649.1:0-7043 GCA_043751755.1 Bacteroidota bacterium
ACCGTTTTTAATTCGTTCAAAGCCTGTTCGTCATCTTTAGCAGCCCCAAAAAGCTGTAAATCAGTGATACTTTGAGCTTGATTCTTCGCATTTATGGGTTTCCCAAAGCCATTGTAGCCCCGAATTTCTGTAGGGCTTTCCACATATAAAAAAGGCACTTTGCCTTGATTCCATATATTTTTTTGAATGTGAGCAAGTTCTATTAAGGTTTCTTCTTCAAAATTAGGGACAGATTTAAAATACACAGCAGGATGTTCCCCCAAAAAATGAATGTTATCTATTCCAAATTGTAATTCTTTTATTTGACGCAAATAATGTCTTTGTACAGGGCTTGTGAGGGCATCATCAGTCTGTATGGCTAATGTCCCTTTATCAAATCCGAAATTATCAACAAGTGAATAATTTATTATCATATAACATTGTTAATAGTATCCATAATTCGATTTATTTTTTGTTCTATTCCGCTCATTTTTTCAGCCAAAAAAGAAGAATCATCTTCTATTCCATCTCCATATCCTATAAAAGCGACTGCCTCCCATACCTCCATTACATTTTCCAAATGCGTTATAAAAGGCTCAAAATCAGGATTATCTGACACCAAAATCCATCTACTACTATCCCTTATATCGCTCACGATTCTTTTGAAAACAAGCCCTTCTTCTTTCAATAATAAAATGTGCCTTTTCTTATTGCTAATTTCTCTCAAATATTGTATATACTTTCCTATAACAATGTAACCTTCTTGAATAGGCTGCATAGAAGTTCCTTTTATTTCAAAAGCCCTGTATGTGCCTTCTCTCAATTTAGGGACAGAAAAACGGGGCAAGGTCTGTAGAAAAGCCGTATTTGCAAAGTTATGCGCATAACCCGCAATCGCTTTGATAGGTACAAGCTCTATATTTTGTTTTTGTTCATCATTGACGGTTATCGCCAATATTCTTATATTGTCTGGTTCAGCTATTTCTTTTTTTTCGTTTACCGCAGTTTTCATTTCCAACTCTGTCTTCATCAAGTCTTCGATACTTACTTCAAAATATTCACTTATTTTTTGTAGTCCAGAGGCGGTAGGTTCATATTTTCCTTTTTCATATCCGTTCCAAGTTGTTCGGCTCATACAAAGCTGTTCTGCTATCATTTTTTGAGATAGTTTTCTGTTTTTCCTAAGGTATGTCAGATTTTTGTACAACAAGTTTGACGAAATTTTGTGCAAATGTACGAAAATTTGTCAATATATCAAATTTTCAGGAAAAATATGACGAAATTTTGTACAAAAATTACCTTTTAATAGTTTAGCGGTTTTTTAAACCGCTAAAAGACTTATACTCAAAACAGGGTAGGTTTTCCGTAAATTTCCCTTTAAACATGTCATTTCTTGAAGAAATGACATGTTTAAAGGGAAATTTAACCCGTTCAAAGTTTTAGGCGGTTTAAAAACTATAAATGAATGACCAAAATGTTAGGAAAAAATACTCTCCATCTCCTCCCATTTTTCTCCCGCATCCTCTCCTCCATTTTGAAGGGCTATTATTTCCTTTACTAAGGTTTCAAATATCAGAATTTCTGCAATTTGCAACGTTTTCAGCGGCGTTTTTTCCAAAATAGCCAACAGATTTTGCGTAGAAACATGCCCCCATTTCAAGGCTACATATCGCTGAAAAGTCGCAGAATTGAGCCAAGCAGCTACATAATATGGGGAAATATCTGCCTGTAATTTAATTCCATAGACTTCTTTTGTAAACAAAAAGCTACTTTCTGAAATACTTGCCACGATTTTTCCTTGAAAATGGCAGACATATACCCAATTTCCGCCCGCAAATTCGGACTGTCTTTCCAACCATTCTGGAAAATCAAGGGGCATATATCTTTGCTGAAAATGGAGGTTAAGGGGAGAAATATCTTTGGCTTTTAGCAATTTAATTCCCTCATTTTCAATTATTTGTTTTTGAGAAATAGAAATGCCTCTCACAATTTCGGCTACCTTTTGGAGCAAAAAAGCCTCCTTTTCTAGCTCAAAAATAAAGGTCTGTTCTGCTAAGGGCAAGGCGATTTCTATTACATAATTTTGCTGAGAAGAAATATATTTTTTGCCAATAACATATTTCATTTCTCCTATTTCTGTATCAAAAAGGGCAATTTCGGGCGAAAAAGGAGGCATATTTTGGGCAATCAAATACTTATTTTCGGGCGAAATATCTCCTATTTCCTGCAAATCCATGTTTGCGAATAAATGCGCACGAATCTCCGTAGCATCATTTTTTTGCAAAAAATAAGTAGGCAAAACAAGGGCTACATAGCCTTCTGAAAGCAAGCATTTTGTCAAAATCTGTTCACAAAAACGCTGATAAGGCTCATTTTTCCACGTAAATTTCTGGTTAGTTTTCGGCAAATCGGGCAACATTTCGGGACGAATATCGGATAAAATCACATTTGCACCGCAAAAAACGCCCTTTTCATCTGCCAATTCAGGAAAAGACAAAGCCCAATCCAAAGGTCTAATGCTCTGTTCTTGAACCCCTAACATATTTTTCAATTTCTCAATTTCTGCCTGCAAATCTATCTTTTCGTTTGCCGTTTCGTAGCCTATTTTCACTTCAAACAACGCATTTAGCTCATATTTTTGATGAAAAATAGCTTGTAGTTTTTGTAATAAATCAAAACGCTCATCATGTTTAACCGCAATGTTCGCCATTTCTCGTTTCAATTTATCTGCCTGTATTCGCAGCTTTTTTTGCTTTTTGGGGTCTCCTATTTCATTGGCTTTTTTGCGAAAAGTTACGAAATTTTCCCAATCATTTTCCTTTTTCCCAAAAACAGCCCAAGGCATATCTATTAGAAAACGACTGTGCAAAGGATTCCCATATTCTATATTTTGCTCAATATTAGGAATTTCCACCAATTCATGGTAATCACTTTCCAAGGTATAGTAAACATGTTTGGACAATTCCAATTCCAAAGCCTGCTGCGTGAGGTCAATATGCAAAATATCGCCACTTGTGGCATAGACTTGAGTCTGCAAAAAACGCTTTTTTTCGCCAAAAATGGCTTCTTGCAACAGCTGCGTTTCTGACTTGATTTTGCCCTCTTCTATAACTGTTTTTCTGCCTGTCAAAGCATGTTGATAAGTAACTTTCCGCACAGGATTTGGGGCATAATATTCTTGTAAAGTGTTGTCTCTCATATCCCAACATTGCAAGTCTTCGCCCACAATGCGCATTTCTACCTGCGAAATTTTCCTTCCATCTGGATAAAATAGCAAAGAAAGGGCAGATTTTGCCTGTATATATGCCCGCACAAGTGCAGCTAACAAAGCACCATTTCCGCAATTTATATCCAAAAAAGTGAGTTGATTGAGGGCGAAATTGAGTTCAGAAGGGGCAGGATATTTTTTAGTGAGAAGGGATATTTCTTTCCAGTCGCTGCTTTCTGTTTGCAAAATAGGCTGCAAAATGGAAATTATTTGCTTTTGCAGCAAAGATTTCGTCAGCATAGTGTAATGCAGAATCGGCAAAGTTGGCACAACGCCTCTAACAGCCTGATAATGAGCGGTCTGTTCTTCGAAGAAGGTAAGATGAGCATTGCGCATTTTCATAGATGATGCTAAGAAAGAAAGGGCAAAGGTAGGTTTTTTTTTAGCAATCCTCCAAGTTTTCGCAGATTTTCCTATTTCGGGGAATTACTTATTTAATTTTCGTTCACTATCTTCAAAACCTCACAGAAATGTTTTTTATCTGCGATAAAAAAACTAATTTTGTGCTTTATTCCTGCGGAAAAAATCATGCACAGTATTTATACCATCTTACACAAAGAAGTTGCGGCTTTTTTCAATTCTTTGATAGCCTACATGGTCATCGCCGTTTTTTTGACGGGCGTAGGCTTGTTTTTTTGGGGATTTGAAGGAAATATTTTGGATACGGGTTTGGCAAATATGGATATTTTGTTTGACATAGGTCCCTATATGTTCCTGTTTCTCGTACCTGCTATCACCATGCGCTCGTTTTCGGAGGAGATGAAGTCCGGAACTTTGGAGTTTTTGATAACGAAACCCCTTACAGACTGGCATATTATCTTGGGAAAATACTTTGCAGCCGTTTTTTTGGTGTTTTTCTCCTTATTGCCTACCCTTATCTACTATATAACGATATATATATTGGGCAATCCTACGGGAAACCTCGACCAAGGGGCAATTTGGGGGGCATATATCGGCTTGTTTTTCTTGGGAGCTATCTTTGCAGCTATTGGAATTTTCACTTCTGCCTTGACAGACAGCCAAATTGTAGCATTTATTGGCGGTGTTTTTTTGTGCTTTTTCTTGTTTTTGGCGTTTGAACTTACAGCAGGATTGAGTGCCTTTGCGGGAATAAATGGCGTTTTCATCAAAATAGGCATTATGGAGCATTATCGCAGCATCAGTCGCGGGGTGATAGACACAAGAGATATGTTATATTTTGTAACGCTTATTGCTATTTTTTTAATTTTGACCAAAATGGTGCTGAATGTAAGGAAAAAGTAGGTTTTGTTTCACGCAGATTTTCGCAGATGAAAAATAGGTAATTATTTCGGTTAAAGCCGCTTCGAGGGCCTTCGACCACTCGAAGGGCAGCAAAACTAAATCTGTTTGAGTCAGCAACCCTTCGAGTGGGTGCTAACCCCTTGAAGCGGTTGTCCATTAAAAACAGAAAATCTGCCTGAAATACCTACATCTTCTCGTCCAAATTTCTCCCCGTTTCAATATGCCCAAAATAGGGTAAAATCGCTTTAAAAGCCGCAATAATATCCGTTTTCGCTCTTTTTTCTTGGGCAAAAATAGCCGCTATTTTCGCCAATTTTACCTCTATTTCCCCAAAAGTAGGAAAACCTTGTGGCTGAATAAACCCTAATGCCTGAAAAGTCTTTTCATTTATTTTTTCGGTATTTGTAAAAAACTCCTCCTCACTTTTTTCGCCCGAAGTATCTGAAAGGAAATAGTAAACAGGATATTTTTCGCTTTTTCCCTGCAAAATAGCTGCTTTTTCCTTTGCCTCATTTTCAGAAAAACAAATTTCTGGCAAATATCCACATTCCTTCACAAAAGTATCTGCAATTTCAGAAAAAGTTTTTTGGCTATTATGAGGCAATTTTGGATAAAAAATCTCCCCTGTTTTGCCTAAAACACAAGCTATCAGGCACAATTGCCCCGATTCTGTGGGCGAAACAAAGTAGCGTTTGATGTCGGACGGGGCGGCAAGGGGCTGTCTTTTTGCCATTCTTTCTACAAAACCCGCCAACAAACTGCCATTAGAAAAAGCAACATTGGCAAAACGAGCCGTTGTAACGGGAAAAAGGGGTGCAAAAGCCATAATAGCCTCCTCCATCAATTTCTTGCTTGCCCCCATCACATTCACAGGATTTGCAGCTTTGTCAGTAGAAACGCAGAAAAAATGCTTGGGCGGATTTTTTTTCAGCCATGCTAACAAACGAAAAGTACGAAATACGTTGTTTTCAAGCATGGCTTCTATGGCAAAAATATCCTTTTCGCTGCGCACATGTTTATGGGCGGCAAAGTGCGCCACAATGTCAAAATTTCCCCCTGCTGCCAAGATTTTTTCAAAAACTGGCTCGCCAAAATTGACAGGATAGGTCATAAAATCGGGCGGAATATAGGTATCCGCACTGCTTCGAAAGTCCCGAACAAGCTCGGTCAAGGCATTTTCATTCATGTCAATTACCCACAATTTGGCAGGACGAAAAGGCAGCAAAGCCCGAATAAAAGACGCACCAATTGTACCTGCTCCGCCTATGACAAGTACGGATTTTTGGGCGATTTCTGCGGCTAATTGGGACGAAAAAGCCTGTATATCTGCTTGAAAAAGGCTTTCTGTGCGGTTTGTAACGTTTTGCGCAATGAAGGTAGGAAGGTGTGGTGTGTGCATATTGAATGGTGGTAGTTTCACGCAGATGCTCGCAGATTTAACCGCAGATTCTCACAGATAAAACAATTTGTAGAAATCAGTGTTCCCAAAAATAACAGCAGGCAAAGGTAAGCTAAATAATCAGGACAGCCACGAATTACCCTAATTTGCACGAATTAACAGCCCTAATTCGTGCAATTCGGGGCTATAAAAACAGGTTTTGTCTAAGTTCTGATAATCTCTCTTTTTGTTAATTTGCGAAAATCTGCGTCTTCATCTGCGGGAATCTGCGTGAACCTCAGAAATAATGGCTATATTTGTCCCTCAAATCAATGAAATAACGACATGAAAATAGAGCAAATCTACACAGGCTGCCTTTCACAAGGGGCGTATTATATAGAATCCGAAGGCGAAGCCGCCGTTATTGACCCTTTGCGCGAGTACGCACCTTATATGAAGCGTGCCGTAGAAAGTGGTGCAACTATCAAATACATTTTTGAAACGCATTTTCATGCCGATTTTGTATCTGGGCATGTAGATTTAGCGGCAAAAACAGGCGCAACGATTGTCTATGGACCAGGTGCCGCGCCTGCCTATCAGGTGCATATTGCGCAAGATGAGGAGATTTTTGCTATCGGAAAATTAATTGTAAAAGCTCTGCACACGCCCGGGCATACTTTAGAAAGTACCTGTTATTTGTTATTTGATGAAAAAGGACACGAATATTGTATTTTTACAGGAGATACCCTGTTTATTGGAGATGTAGGCAGACCCGATTTGGCACAAAAATCGGACTTGAGCCAAGCGGATTTGGCAGGTATGCTGTATGAATCTTTGCATGAAAAAATAATGCCTTTGCCTGATGAATTGCTTATTTATCCCGCACATGGGGCAGGTTCGGCTTGTGGCAAAAACATGAGCAAAGAAACGTTTGATACTTTGGGACATCAAAAAGAGGTAAATTATGCCTTGATATCTCCTTCAAAACAGCAATTTATAACGGAAGTAACAACAGGTATTTTGCCGCCTCCTGCCTATTTTATGCTCAATGTTCAAAAAAACAAGCAAGGAACAGGAGGCTTAGACAAGGTTATGTCGCAAGGTTTGAAGCCTTATTGTCCCCAAGATTTTGAGGCATTGGCAAATGATAGAGAT
>JAYUZN010000650.1:0-4371 GCA_043751755.1 Bacteroidota bacterium
CACACGAAACCAACCCTCGAAACGGCTACGGCAGGCAATATTTTCGTTGCATGAGACTATAAATAAATAGCCAGTAAAAATTATTTTCAAAAAAATATAAAAATATTTTGTTTATAAATAAAAAGTATTTACCTTTGTATAAAATGCTTTTAACAAACTCACAATAAACTATTTAATTCAATCCTTATGGGTTACGTAACACAAATTTTATCACAATTGCCTTTTGGCAATATCATTGGTTCACCGATGAAAGCAGCAATTGAGGCGCAAGCTCTTGCCGCTCGTTCTACCTTGGAATTTATCCAAACCGTAGGTTTCACACAGCAAAATGACGACACCCTCAATTCTACGCAAGCAGGTGGAGCAAATTCTACCCTTGTAGCAGAAAGTTCAAATATGGGAGCCGTTCGAACGATTACCTTCAACTATACGAGTACCGACGCAAATGGTGATGCTCACAATGCGAGTTTAACCGTTCCTATCTTAACCGTTGTCCCGATTCCCTATTTACGAATAGAGTCGATGACCATAGATTTTATGGTAAAAATGACTGAAGAAACGAGAAAAACGACAGACCTCAACAATTCTATTGATGGTTCGGCAACTTTAGGGGTAAAAGGCTTTTGGACGAGTGCAGCCGCAAGCTTTAATGGTACTTTGTCCACAAAACATAGCTCTTCTGCTCAAACTTCGTCACGATATTCTACAGAAGCGACCATGAATGTGCATGTTCAAGTGGTGCAAGACTCGATTCCTGCGGGCATGGCAAAAGTTTTACAAATTTTGGAAGCCTCTGTAAGAAGTGGCACAGCAAACGTTTAATTTTGAGGGTATGGCAGCACTTTCAATGGTTATCGGCACAATATTAACGAACCTTACCTTAGCTAAGTCTGAAGCGGATAAAGCTTCGGCAAGGCTGGGGGAGATTTATGCACAAGACAATAAGCTACAGTATTTTTCTGTTCCTTATCTTGACATAAAAACGGTAGAAATTGAGGTAAAATTTGCCTTCAGCCAAATTTCGGCAGAAAATAACGAAAATGAGGTGTTATTTTTACACGAAGATTTGAAAATGATTTCTCCCGAAAATTTGTCAAGCCTCAAGTTTTCTACGACTTTTACCCACATTTCTCCCAAAAAGAAGTAATTTATGCCTAATTATATCGCTTCGACCGTTTCTGTGCCTATGTATCAACTCATTGGCGCACCTTTGCAAGCCTTGATACAAGCAGAAGCCCTTGCCGCACAAGCAAGTGCAGAATTTATTGAAACGGTGGGTTTTGTGAAAGACGAAAACACGCCTGAAGGCAGTTTTGGAAAGGTAAAAACGGTAACATTTACCTACAAAAAGCAAAATGTGAATGGCGCAATCGAAACGGCAGAATTGACTTTGCCCGTTTTGTCTTTGATTCCCATTCCTTTGCTACATATCCAAGACGCTACTCTGGAATTTAATATGCAGCTTTCAGAAGAAGAAACGTTTGAAGGGGATAACACAGAAGCCGTAGGCAATGAGGTAAATGAGCCTGTTTTTTCGCCCCAAACGACCTATTTGCAAGATAATTCGGTCAGTTATAAGGGAACTTTTGTTCCTCAAAATGCAGATATATCTCAAAAAATAGATTTGAAAATAAAAATAAATGTTGCTCAAGCAGACGTTCCTGTAGGTTTGGCAAAATTATTTCAAGCAATGGATTTAGCGGTAATGAGTGGCAAACCTGCCTCCGTTCCGATAGACCCAGACCCTCAAGGCGAGAATAATGGTAATCCTCCAACTGCATGATAATGAACAAAATAGCACAATTATTTCAGAAAATAAAGCAGTTTTTAGGTTTTGTTTCTCCCAAAGAGGAAAAACCTGAAAAAGCGGGAGAAGTGCAGGAAACTGCCATTCCACAGCATTTACAGGCTACAATTAGCCCACAACCTGGCATACCTTGCCCCAAATGTGGCTATAAAATACAGGTTTCGATTCCGCTATTATTGTCGGGAGAAAGTGTGACTTGTCCAAGTTGCCTGTTACAACTGAATGTGGACAAGAACAAATCAAGCGAAAGCCTTGCGGCTTTGAACAAATTGCAGGAAGGAATGGAGAAGGCTGGGAAAATGGGGAGAAATTTGCCAAACTAAGAAATTATCAATTTATGCGATTTATTAAAGATTGGAAAAATAGAACATATCGGGTCTTTAAACCAAGAGAGGAGTGGATTTTTCAAAAAGAATTTAGTCCTAATAAAATGCTTTCGCCAAGAGCTTTGACTGATGTTGAAGGCATTGTCTTGTATTATCATGGTTCAATTGAAAATGAGATAATGAAACTGAGAAGGACTAATTCAGAAAGTCGTAAAATTACGGAAAATGCTATTGCTCATTTTTATATTTCTCCTGATGGGCTAATTTATGAGGGATTAGATTTAGACGTGCAAGCCAATGTATTATCTTCGGAATCAAAGAATAAAAATAAATTATTTATAGCATTGACTACCTATGGAGATGATGACGAAATAGAAAAAGATTCAGGGCTAATTGATTCTGTTAAAAAGCTGATAACAGATTTATTAAGCCAAAAAGATGGTGTAATCAAAAAATTACCAAATCTTCGCACTATTTGCCGCTCAGAACTTTATTCTAAAGTAGAGAAATGGAAATCACTGAGAGGAAAAGGTATTGAGTCTTTGATAAAAGACGATTCATTGGGTTTAACATGGCTTTATGAATATAGAGAAAAAGAGGTTATTCCTACTGATGACGGGCTTTATCGAACAGAAAAGTCTTTATTTATGAAAACAACAGATAATGATTATGACAAGACAAATTGGGAAATGATTATAGAGACAATAGAAAAAATACCTGCTGCTAAATTGGTTTGGGATTATTACAAAAATCAAGATAGTCATCATATTTATTTTACAGTACAGGAAATGGTTGCAGACTCTAAGGGAGATATACCTTCAGGTGTTGCAATATTTTCTAATAATGATTTAAAAAAACCATTGCATGAATCATTAGAAATAAAAGAAGGGAAAATAATTTTTAGTGATTTGGGGCTAAAACTTTTCCCAAATCATAAAACTTTAGCAAATGTAAATGTTTCTAATTCTAAAGGAAAGTATATCTCACTTATTTCTTTGGAATCAAAAACTTTTAGTAAGATGGCGAAACTTGCATTCAATGCCGAAGGTGTGAAATATTCTACAGCTTCAGGGAACTTGAGTATTGCTCTTTTTATTCTTTTACATGAAATAACAGCTCATATTTATTTGCATAGCTCACCCCATAATGCTGATTTAGATCATAATAGATTCGGTGGAGCTTATGTAATGTCTGGTGTAAGTTCTCCATATAGGTTGAGGGAAGGAAGTTTTGGGCATGAGTTGGCAGGGCAGCTTAATAAAATTATCTATGCAAATGAGGTTCCTTCAAAGGAACAATTAGAAACATACAAAGAACAGGCTAAGGTTAAACTAGAATCTGCAAAAAATGAAAAATAGAATACCGTTTTTATTTTTATTTTTGCTTTTAAAGGGATGCGCGAGTCCTTTTATGCTGGGCTATAGACCTACTAAAGCTATTGTACAAATAAAAAGCACTGATAGGCAACACAATCATATCAAAACCCTTTCCATAACCAAAGTAAATAATAAAAGAATGACATTCAATGGTCTAATTTATTATCCTTACTTTGGAACGTTTGACACAACAGACAAAGGAGGTATCAGATTTCAAAATGACACGATTTATTATGTTGATAATGAGTTTCTTGCTCAAGGGGAAAGTGTGTTATTTATTTTCAAAAAAGGTGCGGAATGGGATACACAAATAGTTCCGCGCCCCTACGCAGGCTCGAGTTGCAAAATATACAGAAAAGAATATAATCTTGTTTACAGAGATACTTTGTATTATTTGAGCATAAAACAAAATTATCAAAGAGTTTCTGATATGTTTTACATTGATAGTTGTGCTATTTCTCGAAAGTATGGTGTTGTCATAAACTATGGATATGACGGAGACACTATTACCATTTCATACCCACCTCCTAATATGGTTCAGAAAATAAAAAATAGGTGTAAGGATATTTTCAGATAAAATTACAATAAAAGAACTCATGCAACAAAAGCATTGCCGAAAATGCCGCCCAGCCGAAGCACAAAGCCCAAGCTCGGCATCAAATCGGCAATGCAAGCCGTTCTCTGCCACGCCTTAAAGCATTAGTTGTCAAGCATTGTGGTTAATCAAAATTTGGGGAAAAAGGCTTTTATCTCCATTTCATTCCGATAAAACCCTTTTTCCCCAAATTTTGTAGAAAAAGTATAGCTTGAAAATTGATGTTTTATGAAAAACCACTAACAGCAAATTTTAGGGTTAAAGTTC
>JAYUZN010000651.1:0-4290 GCA_043751755.1 Bacteroidota bacterium
ACGCTAAAAAAAAGACGGAGGGGTTGGCCTGTTTTTTCTATAAATATCGCCGTCCCTACGGGACTATAAAATTGTTACTTTATTCAATTTTCATTCCTTTGGTACATAACCAATTATTTACTACTTAGCTATTTATTTTGCTTAGTTTTAAGCCATACTTCCATATGAATTAACATACTAACGGATTCATTTGGTATTTTGTTCGAGATAGTTGGTTTTGCGTAAGTCCTGCTATTGTCTCTTTAGGGGCTTTGCGCTAAAAACAACTTAAGAAACCGCTATTTTCCCTTCCACAAAATCCAAAATCGCCTGTTTGCGCTGCGTTGACAACTCCCGAATACTTGCCACTTCTTTTTTCAGATGTGAGGTAAAAGCCTCATCTTCAATGCTTCCAATATTTATAAGCACATTCAAAGCCGCACCTTCTATCGCTGTATGAATGCACAAAGCCCCTACGCCCGCATCTGTGATAGAATTAGGGTTGCCTTCTTTTATCATCGTTTCTAACAAAGGATAGGCTTCAAAAGCGGTTTGTATCACTTGAAAGGGAATTTGTGTGGCATATTTGTTTGCCTGTTGAATGGCTTGTTTGCGAGCGACTTTTTCTTCGGGGGTGTTTTTGGGCAAACGAAAAGCCTCCATTACTTTGTTAAAAGCATTTGTATCTTCGTTTATATAAAACAAAAGCCTTTCCTTCAAGCCCTGCCCTACAACTGCCCAATCGCTGTAAAACTTCCATTTGTCTTCCAAGCCTTTTCTGCCAATAGACAAATTCGCCACCATCGCGCCCAAAGACGCGCCTAATGCCCCTGCCAATGCTGCTATAGAGCCTCCACCTGGAGCAGGTGCGTCAGAGGCTGTAAGATTGACAAAATCCTTGATAGTGAGGTCGGTAAGGGCAGAATTTGAGGTTTCAAGTTTGTATTCTATTATTTTTTCGTGGGGATTAAATGGCTTTAAATCGGCTAATCCCAAAGATTTTACGGCAATATGTATCAATTCTTCTTCGGATTGTCCTGCCGAAAGTTGCTGTTTTTCCAAGAAATATTTGCCAGCATCGGTCAAGCATTTTTTGGGAATCAAACCCACTAATTCTGAACCTGTTACCCGCAAACCTCTGTCAAAAGCCGATTTTACGGCGGCATCAAAAACGACATGTACAGGCGTTTCCACAATGTTAGTAAGGTTTGCAGAAACTTGGGCAATGCCATATTCCGCTACATACCAACCGATTGCCTTCACAAATTTGCAATTGCCAGGGATACGTATTTGTTCTCCGTTTTCGTCCAAAACAGGCTCACCACTTAGTGTTTTGCCTCTGCCTTTTTCCCGAATGTCAAAGGCAATAGCATTTGCTCTTTTGACGGATTTGGTATTGAGATTGACGTTATAAGCGACCAAAAAATCCCTTGCACCTATGACGGTTTGCCCTGCGGTTTCATTATAAACAGCAGCCCCATAATCGGGTTTCCATTCAGGCAGCAAGATTTTTTCTTTAAAACCCTCATATTCTCCTGCGCGAATGTCTGCGAGGTTTTGCCTTTGTGAGCTTTGTGCTGCAAATTCGTACAAATACACAGGGATATTCAGCTCCTCCCCTACCCTTTTCGCCAATTTGTGGGCATATTCTATAGCTTCTTCCTTTGTAACATTGCTGATGGGTACAAGCGGACACACATCTGTCGCACCCATACGGGGATGTTCGCCCTTGTGTTTGCGCATGTCTATGAGCTGCGCCGCCGTTTTGATTGCCTGAAATGCGGCTTCTATAACGGAATCGGGGTCGCCCACGAAGGTTACAACGGTTCTATTCGTAGAAATGCCGGGGTCTATGTCCAATAAAGAAACCCCCGAAACGGCTTTAATGGCGTTTGCAATCGCCTGAATAATGGTCATGTCTTTCCCTTCGCTAAAATTAGGGACACATTCTATGAGTTTTTGCATGGAGAATTGTGAATTGAGAACTGAGAATTGAGATACTCATTCAAATATACGTTTAGTTTATGGCAAAATGTATGCTTTAGGGCGCAAAATAAGCATAAATAAATGAGATTTTGTAGGTTTATTGGGTTTTATTTACTTACCTTTGTGAAATTTTATTGCTTATTTTTCACTATGCCAAGTAAAGATTTGTATCATGATAATGTCCGTTTAGCCTTAGAAAAAGAAGGTTGGCTGATTACACACGACCCTTATACAATCGCTATTGGGCGCAGAACGGGCTATATTGATTTGGGGGCAGAAATGATTGCAGCCGAAAAAGGAGCGGAGAAGATTGCCGTAGAAATAAAAAGTTTTCTTCAAAAATCAGAGCTTAATGCTTTTGAAGATGCTGTGGGACAGTTTTTGGTATATTTATTGGCTTTGGAAAAAAAAGAGCCTGATAGGAAACTTTGGCTCGCAGTTCCTCATAGTTTTTATCAGCATTTCTTTGAAGACCCCTTTTTTGTAGAACTCATCAATCGTTATTTTATCAATGTCTTAGCTTACAATGAAGTTGAAAATAGTATCACATTATGGAGAAAGTAAGTATATATAAACAACTTGTTTTTGAAGTCTTTTCAGAGATATTTGCCATGACTCCGAACGAGAATGGCATTGAACGTCAATTAATTGCAGACATGGAAAGGGGGCATTTTGTCCTATTTTCGATAGGTTGGTATCAGGAATATCATCGAGAATATATCCCTTTTCTGCATGTCGATGTCAAAGATACGGGCAAAGTGTATATAGAACATGACGGGACAAGCCTTGTCGTTGCCGATTGGCTCATAGAAAAAGGCATTCCAAGTTTGGATATTGTGCTGGCATTTCAAGCTCCTTTTCGCAGAAAACTGATAAAAGATTTTGCGGTAAGTTAGGGATAGAGATAGTTTTTCTGAAAAAATACTTCCATTAAATATAAGATTCTCACACATTACAAACTATTATTCAACATCATATATGAAATCATTTGGGGCTTGGGATACACAAGATTTGCACCTCGCTTTTGGGATTCAAGATGTGGAAATGTTGCCGCAACTGTCCGAATGGCTCAATTATTCTTTTGAAATAGAAACATCACAATTAGTAGAATTAGAAAGTTTGCGCAAAGAACTGTTTGCCTTGAACGAGGATTGGAATGAAGACGAGCTAAAGATGCAATTTATTGCGCCTCTTTTACATTTGATTCATTATGGCAAAAAAGACAACTATAACACCTTTTTTCAGCGTAGTTTGTCCGCTACTATAGAGGACATAGAAATAGGGGGGATCGTAGATATGGCAATCGCAAAAGGCTGGAAAAAGCCTATTAAGCCCTATTTTTTCTTGCATGAATATAAACAAGAACAGGGCGGAAAGAGTGATGCTCGTGCGCAATTATTA
Source organism: Bacteroidota bacterium (assembly GCA_043751755.1). Classification (GTDB taxonomy): domain Bacteria; phylum Bacteroidota; class Bacteroidia; order J057; family J057; genus JAAFHL01. Next base: position 3,367 of record JAYUZN010000651.1, read on the forward strand.
GCAGCGATGCTAACCGCTCAGGCACTCAATCAAGACGATAAGCCCATTTTTGGCGTATATTTGGTAGGCTCAAGTTGGCGTTTTACAGTGTTATATGCAAAAGAATATGCTGTTCATCGTTTAGATGCTACGAAAAAAGAGGATTTATTGCAAATTTTTTGTATGTTGCAATGGATAAAAAACTGGGTGCATCATGAACTTATGTTATAGTCTATTCCATTGCTATTTAGATAAAGATGTAGGGCGGCGCACCTTTGAAAGGTGCGCCGCCCTACAAGCCATTTTTTCATAAAAATGGTAACATATATGTCATTTCTGCGTATAATTGCCGAAATTTGTCTGTATAGACAAAAGACGCAGATAAAATGAATAATGCTGCATACATTTTAACATAAAAAAACAATGAATAATTATTATGGCAATTCTTGGAATGAGGAACAACGAAAAGAGCAGTTTCTCTCCTCTGGCATGGCGAGTACGTTTATGCGTCAAGTCTATGCGATTATGGCGGTTGGCTTGTTTATCACAGGCTTGACGGCTTACTTTGTAGGTGGGCAACTTTTGGCTGGGCAATGGCTGTTTTTATTCGATTCGCCTACCCGCTATATTGTCATGTTTGCGCCTTTGGCATTTGTGTTAGCCCTTTCTTTTGGTATCGAAAAAATGAGCTATCCTGTTGCTAATCTGGTATTTGGCTTGTATGCCTTAGTGAATGGAGTCAGTTTTTCGTTTATCTTTTTGGCGTTTACAGGGGCTTCTATTGCGAGTACATTTTTCATTGCTGGCGGCATGTTTGGGGCAATGGCTTTGTATGGATTGACTACGAAAAAAGACCTTTCAAGCTGGGGTTCTATCTTGATGATGGGCGTTTTTGGCTTAATTATCGCAGGAATCGCTAATATTTGGCTACAAAGTGGTATGTTA